>JAJYGU010000211.1 GCA_021784975.1 Planctomycetota bacterium | reverse complement strand
GCGCGGATGGGGGGAATAAAGGGGTCGGGGTGCGTCGGCGAAAGCCGGAGGAAAGTAGCGAATGAAAGAGTCGTACAAGGTAAGACATAGCCAGTCGCCTTGGCCCCGAGTGATGCGTGTCGTGGGGATGAAAAGGTGACATCCACCAAATCCAGGATAAATAGGTAAATAGGAGGGCCGAACCGCATTGAGGACAAAAGGGTAGAGTCGATAGGTGGCGCGGTGGGGTAGGCTTCGGCATATTCTGGGTCGGGGTTTCCCGGTTTGTGTCTCAGTAGCCGCGTGCCGGAGTCGCTTTGGGGTCAGACCGTGGTTAGGGATTAGGGTCGCTTGGGGGTCAGACCGGGATTAGGGATTAGCAGCCTTGCCGCTCAAACCTTTGAAGCGTCGGGCCCTGTACGGATTTTTGTGTCACACGGCTGGTCCAAAGGGGACAGTCCCATTTTTGTGGCCGACCAACGTGACCCGCAAGCGGGCGCCCCCGTCGGTGCCCGCCACAAAAATCGGGACAGTCCCCACTGTGCCGCCGAGAGGGCTGTACCGAGGCGCGGTTTGGATTGAGGAGCCGTCGCAGAATAGTCGATCTGATTGTCATTCTGAACGAAGCGAAGAATCTGGGTTGCCACGCAACCAGGCCGGATTCTTCGCTCCGCTCAGAATGACGGGCGCACCGTGAACGGTTACCGAGAAGGAGAATACGATGCCTACAACCAACCAGAGCTTGCAGCAGGTGGCCGCGGCCACCGACCCGGTGACGCTTGAACGTATCGGGATGGCCGCCGAGCGGATCGTCGAGGCCAAGCAGCGCGACGGCAAAGTGGTGGTGGTGACCGGCAGCGGGCCGAATGTCCACGAGGGCGTCACCACCCTGCTGGCCGAGTTGATGCGGATCGGCCTGGTCGATGGGGTGACCACCAGCTCGGCCGTGGTCTCGCACGAAATGGGCGGCACGCTGGATCGGGTAAAACGGTGCGCGGGCGTGCCGCTCGGCCTGCCGGCCGATATTCTTCCCCGCGGCGGTGAGTTCGAGTTGACGTTGGCCGATGGCGAGGTGATGGAGGAGATCCGGTCCCACTTCCCCTTGGATGACGAGCTGTTGGCAAAGCTCGGCGGGGCCGAGGGAAAGACGATCATCAAGGCCGCCGGCAACCTCGGCTATCCGATGGGTCTGTGGCTGGAACACCTCGCTGCGGAGATTGAAGGCCTGGCTCGCGCGCACGGATTATCGTTCGAGGAGGTGGCCGGGCTGGGGGCCGACGAGCGGACGATGATCGGCATCGCTGCCCGGACCGGCCACCCGGTGCTGGTGACCATCCCGCAATTGATCGGCGGCGGACGGATCGGTCTGGCCATCGGCGACAGCATACCGATTGCCCAACGGGCGGCCCGGCTGGCGGAGATGCTCAGCGAGGCGGACGTAATCGTTGAATCCGGCGTGGCGCTGACGCAAGAGATCCACGATGGGCCGTTTGAAACCTATACCGGTCACGGCCTGTGGGCCGCCTGGCAGGGCCGCAAGACCTACAGCCTGCAAGGCAAGAGCCTGATCCGCATCGACCTGGACCCGGCCTTGGAGCAGGTGTGGCGCATCGAGCACGAAGGGGGCGGGGTGCAAAACGCCATCGCCGACGGGCTGCCCAAGACCAAGCTCTTTAAGGTCCCCTTCCGCATGGAAATGTCGGGCTTCGCGCGGCACGAAGGGAGTCTGGCGATCATCGGCGACCTGGGGGCCGTCTGGCCGCTGCTGGCCGATCGGATCGCCAGGCGGTTAGGCGTCGAACTCCGTTTCATGTCCTACCCCCAGCAGACCGAGGCCGGCCGGGCCATGCGCGAATGGATCGTCCGCGAGATCCGGCCGCTGTGCCGGCAAAAGATGCTGGACGGGCTTCGCGCGCGGCTTGCGGCATCGCGCGGATCTCGATCGTCCTGACCGCACGGTTGTCATCCTGAGCGTATTGTTGTCATCCTGAGCGGAGCGAAGGATCTACGTTGCCCTCTGCAACAGGCCGGATTCTTCGCCGACCAACGCCACCCGCGCGCGGGTACCCGGTCGGTGCCCGTCAGAATGATAATTGCGCGAGCTGTCCGGTGAGACAGTTTCCAACCTGCGGGAAGAGCTTTCCATGCACATCGTCGACCTCGCCATCATCGGCGTCTATTTCAGCCTGATGATCGTCATGGGCTGGCATTTCTCGCGGCGGGCCAAGACGACGGAACGCTATTTTCTCGCCGGCCGGGCCTATTCCGGCTGGATCGTGGGCGTCTCGCTGTTTGGGGCCACCATCAGTTCGATCACCTTCGTGGGCTATCCCGCCGATGCGTTCAAGACCGCCTATCTGCGCTATGCCATCTGCCTGATGTTGCCGGTGGCCATCTTTCTGGCCTCGCGGTGGGTGGTGCCCTTCTACCGGCGGCGGCGGGCGACCACGGTGTTCGAGTATCTGGAAGACCGCTTCGGCCCGCGGACCCGCGTCTATGGCGGAACGGTATTCATCATCGCCCAACTGCTGCGGATCAGCATCATTCAGTACCTGGTGGCCCTGCTGGTCTGCCAGTTGACGGGCTGGAACGTAATGGTTTCCATTCTGGTGGGCAGCCTGGTGACCGCTTACTATACGATCGCCGGCGGCATCGAGGCGGTCATCTGGACCGATTTCGTGCAGTCGCTCATCTTGACCATCGGCGGGCTGACCATCCTGGGCTGCATCCTCTGGCGGCTGCCCGGCGGGCTGGGACAGCTCCTTTCGGTGGCCACGGCCCATGGCAAGTTCATGGTGGGCGACCTCGACCCGGCCGATGGACGCCTCCACGCAGCCCCGTGGGGTTTCGCGCTGAGCCATAAGACGATCCTGATGGTGCTCATCACCGGGCTGTTTCAGTGGCTGGCCGAATACACTACCAACCAGGAAGTCGTTCAGCGTTATAGCACTTCACATTCGCTCCGCGAGGCCCGCCGGGCGATTTGGCTCTGCTGCTTCACCGCCCTGCCGACCTGGGGCTACTTCATGTTCATCGGCACCGGGCTGTTTGTGTTCTACCACGTCTTCCCGGACCCTCAGGCCGCTGCCATGCTGTCCGGCGCCCGCAAACCGGAGGGAATCGTCCCCCACTTTGTCTCCACCCAACTACCGCTGGGACTTTCCGGGCTGGTGGTCGCCGCGGTGCTCTCGGCGGCGATGTCCGCCATGTCGTCGGCGCTGAATTCGATCTCGGCCGTGGTGGTGACGGATATTTATCGACGCCATCTGGCGGCAGACCGCTCGGATCGCCACTACGTCTTGGTGGCCCGGCTGGTGACTTTGGCAAGCTCCTGCATTATGGTGGGCTGCGCGGTCTGGCTGTTCCACCATCAGACCAAAACCCTCCAAGATCTCTGGACCCAGTTCCAGTCGATCATCGTGGGCGGAATCTTGGGGATTTATCTGTTTGGCCTGCTGACCACCCGCGGCGATGGCCGAGCGGTGGCCGTGGGCCTCGCTTTCTCGGTAAGCTTTAGTGCGCTGATGTCGTTGGTGGTCCTGGGATGGCTGCCGGCCGGCCTATTGACCCTGGTCACCGACCACTTCGACGTCTATTACACCGGCGTCGTCGGAAACCTGCTGATGTTCCTGATCGGCTACCTTGCCTCGTTCCTGCTGCCCGCGCGGCACCACGACCTGACCGACCTGACGCTCTGGACGCAGTCCAAACAGCAGTGATGCAGGTTGGTGGTCATCCTGGGGGGGGGCGTGCCTGCGCGGAAGACAGGGCGACGGGAGGGCGTCCGCCCTCGACGATGCACACCGGCGCGGGTAGAATGGGCGGTCCTCAAGCATGCGCGGGAGCAGGTGGAGAAGATCGGATGGCATCAACGGCGCGGCGGGTGGTGGTCACGGGAATCGGGCTCGTCAGCCCATTGGGGAACAACAAAGAAGCCTTGTGGGAAGGGCTGTCGCACGGCCGGAGCGGCGTCGGGCGGTGGCCAGGCTCCTCCGAGGCCCTGCCGGTCCGCATTGCCGGCGAGGCCCGCCAATTCACCGGCGAGATCGACGACTTCGGTCCGTTGGAAAAGGAGCAGAAGAAGGCCATCCGCAAAGGTCTGAAAGTGATGTGTCGCGAGTGCCAGATGGGCGTGGCTGCTGCCCAGTTGGCGCTGGCGGACGCCGGACTAGTCCTGGGAAAGGTCGATCCCGACCGCACTGGCATCACTTTCGGGGCTGACTACATGCTTTCGGTGCCGGAAGAGTTTTCCGAAGGCATCCTGCAATGCCTGGCTCCGCCCGGAGAGTTCCAGTTTGCCCGCTGGGGCAACGAGGGGATGACCAAGATGTCGCCCCTGTGGCTGTTGAAGTACCTGCCCAACATGCCTGCCAGCCATCTGGCCATCTACAACGACTTTCGCGGTCCCAACAACTCGCTGACCCTTCGCGAGGCGGCCTCGAACGCGGCCATCGGCGAGGCCTATCAGATCATCATCCGTGACAGCGCCGATACGATGTTGGTGGGGGCTACCGGCTCGCGTCTGCACCCGATGAAGATGATCCACGCCGTGCAGCAGGAGGAGATCGCGCGGGGCGACGGCGACCCAGCGGCTGCCAGCCGGCCGTTCGATCGCAATCGCCGCGGCATGGTGCTTGGCGAGGGCGCCGGGGCGATCGTGCTGGAAGAATTGGCGACCGCTCAGGCGCGAAACGCCGCCATTTACGGAGAAGTGGTGGGAGCGGCCTCGAGTGCCGTGGTCGGTCGCAATTTGGTCGCCGAACGCTACCAGGCGATGGTCAACGTGCTGCGAGCAACGCTCCGCAGCGCCGAGGCGGGCATCGATCAGGTCGGTCATCTGCACGCCCACGGGCTGAGCACTCGCACCTCGGACATCGAGGAGGCGCGGGCGATCCATGAGGTTTTCGGCGGCCGTTCTAGCCCCCTACCCGTAACCGCCGCCAAGAGCTACTTTGGCAACCTCGGGGCGGGCAGCGGCATAGTGGAATTGATTGCCAGTTTGCTGGCCCTCGAGCACGGTTGGCTGTTCCCGACGCTCAATTACACGACCCCGGATCGCGAATGTCCGGTGACCGTGGTGAAAAATGGCGACGGTCGCCCCGGCGCCAGCTTCATCAACCTGAATGTTACTCCTCAGGGCCAAGCGGCCGCCGTCATGGTGCGGCAGGGACCGTAAAGGCACGGCGGTCGCCAATCGCAGGCTTACCGGCACCGCCGCCGACCCTGCCAAGCGAGGAGCCACCTCCCGGCGGACGATTTCGGGCGGGAGGTGGCGGACTCCCTGTCTGGCCGCTCATATCGGCCGTAAAATGAGATTGGGGAGGATAGCTCCCCAAGAGGGATGGCCGGCTTGACACCCATCGGTCAGGCCGGTATGCTTACCAGATTACGAGGTCGGCTAAGTCATGGTCTCGTAAGATTTTGTAGCGTCTCGACCGCCTGCATCGGTGGAGCCGGGCGGGGCGATATTGCCGTCGACGAGAAAGTGAAATCGAATGGATCCCAACGAACTATTGCGACTCGTTGACACGATTCACCGGGACAAAAATATCTTCCGATCTATTGTGTTCGAGGGCATCGAAGCGGCGTTGGTTTCGGCGGCCAAGAAGCACTACGGCGAGGAGGCCGAAATCGTCGTCGAAATTGACCGCAACAACGGCTCGATCCGCGGCAGCCGCAACGGCGAGCCGCTCGACCCCGCCGAGATGGCCGAGCGGATCGGCGCGCAAACCGCCAAACAAGTGATGATCCAGAAGATGCGCGAAGCGGAACGCGATGCCCTGTACGGGGAATACGAAGAGATCCGCGGGCAGTTGGTCACCGGAGTTATTCAACGTTATGAAGGGGGGGCGGCTACCGTCGCCTTGGCCAACGTTGAAGCCAACCTCCCCCGGGGTGA
>JAJYGU010000061.1 GCA_021784975.1 Planctomycetota bacterium | reverse complement strand
GCATTCCGAGCAAGATGGGCCACCGCGCGCTGCTCGCCGAACGCTCGTTGAAGCTCCGTGGCGCGACGCCATCCGCCGGCACGGAAATTCGAAGAAAACCATTGCCAGATGTGCGGAAAGTGGGCTCGACCAATTCCGTATCCAGAACATATTGGCTGAATTTCGCGAGGATGTTCCGCCTTCGTTGGCTGAATTTCGCGGCGCTATTCCGGGCATTTTTCACCTCCCGCTCAAATTCCTTGGCAGGCACTGCGGGCTTGACCCAACTCAAATCACATTCCGCTTGCACGTCGCCGCGCGCCGTGCTGCGATGAAGTGCCGCCACGGCCGATTCGGGCGTGGATAAATCAGCCTTTTCGGGGAAGTCTTTGACCATCTTGTTGATGGTCCGCCTTTCGACGGTGGACTGCGGCGCCTGTGTGCCGCTGGCTCCGCCAGTGCTTGACGCGGACGAGCCGGCCGGCGGAGTGTTTTGTGGTCGCGCGGTACTGCCAGAGCCCGTGGCGGGTTGGGGTACAATCTGGACGTCGGTCTTCTCCCCCGGCCGGATCGAGACATCGCGGAACTCAACCCACTCATACGGTCGCGTCTGCACGCGAAAAGCCTTAATGGCCTCAGGTCGGAGTCCAGAAAACGTGGCCGTGATCTGATGAAAATTCGAAGCGCCGGCCCCGCTCCAGGAGTTGGGGGCCAATTCTCGGCCGTCCAACGCCACCGCCACCACGCGGGAGTCGCGATCGGCAATGTCATGGGTCACCGTAATGGTGGCGCTGCCGTCCTTTTCGAAGACCGGCGAAAAGGCGAAGCCGCCAATCTGTGTGCCGATCGAACCGCTCCCGCTGGCTGCTTCGCACACAGTCTGCCACGGCCCGGCGGCCAGGCCGACGCGAACAGTCACGGCCGGTACGTCGGGCAGGCTCACGATCATGCCTTCAAGCCCTGCCACGTGCTTGCCCAAACGCCTTGGCCGGACATCGGAGCCCCAGTCGTACGGTGGAAAGAACAATATCTGCGTCGTCGCCGGCCGCGAAGACGGATTGTGCAACTGGATTGCAACCTCGCGCACCACGTCGTTCGGGCGACCGCTAACCGAACCGTTTAGAGGATCACACGCGGCGGACGGAAGGGGCGAGCCGTCGGGCCGCCACCACGAGTGTTCGTTGGACGGATGCGCCGAGATGCCAAGCAACTCGACGGTGACGCCGCCGGGAAGCTTGGCGGCAAATGGCTTCGCAGCGCTGGCCGACGCAGCACGGGCAGAGCCATTGGCACTCGGTGCGGGGTCCGTGGCCGCATTGGCGGAGCCGGTGGCAGGCTGCGGGCCGAGCGACAAGCTCGCTGCGGTGGCTGATAACACTAAGGCGAGACAGGTCGCCGAAGCGGTCCACAGCCGCGGGGCGCGGCTTTCCAGGGGCGGTTTTTCTACGAGCATGACGACCCTCCGAAAAAGTTCCGATTTGCGAGCACCCATGCCCAGGCCAATCATGACCGGGCGCCACGACCCGGCCACGGCCCGAGCCGTCAAGAACTCGGCATAATCTTCGGTCTGCGGCCCCTGCCGGCTGGCCTGAGCGTCGGCCACATAATCCTGGCAGAGCCGAAGCTGCCGGCGGAGCCACCAGATTAGCGGCTGGTAGAAGAACAGCAGCCGTACCAGCCCGGCGGCGAACCAGGCGCGGACGTCGTGCCGTTCAACATGCGTCCATTCGTGGGCCAATGCCCACCGCAGCGCTTGCTCGCCGGGTAAGGGGACAGTCCCATTTTTGTGGCGACCACGCTGCCGCGACCAACCTTCGGTCGGTGCCCTGCCCGCCACAAAAATCGGGACAGTCCCCCCGTCGTTGCACATGTCTTCGGGCAGCACGATTGCCGTGGGCCACCACGTCGAGGCAAACGGCTGTTTCACCCGGTGATTTACCAACACTCGCACCCGTGCGCTGCGGCGGCCGGCGATCTCGGCCAACAACTGCCGACATCGCGGCGGCGCGGGCTGCGAAGTCCGCAGGATCCGCAACAACACCACCATGCCCGCTAGCCACCACGCAATTCCAATCGCCACGCCGAACACGTACAGCGTCACCACCCATGAGGCGAGGTTCCAGAAGCGAGTCGGCGGCGCGACCTCGTCGTCGAGGGCCACCGGCACGACCGCCTGCGTGCCGACGTGGGTGCCACTGGCTTCGCCACTGACTGTAGAAGGCAGATCATCGACCAACGGATTAGGTGGTAAGGCAGCGCTGGCAGAGCCAGTGACAGCCTTCGTATTATCTGGCAAGTAACCACTGGCGCAGCCAGTGGCACTTTCCTGGGTGGCCAGCCAGCCGATCGGCAACCGCGGATAGCCGGAGATCATGCCCAGCCAGGGCGCGATCAGGCAGCCGGCCAGCGTCAGGCCGATGATTTGCAAGCGTCGTCCCGGCTGGCGGCACAGGAGGACCGCGACGCTGCCGACGAGCAACACACCCAGACTGACCAGGGCCGAGTGGAGCAGCCAGGCATAGGCCGATTCGATCGTGAGCATTTGGTCAACCTTTCATGAGCGGCGCAAGGGGGACAGTCCCATTTTCGCGGCGATGGAACCTGTCGTCATGGCTGCGTCCCTCGCGCCGCGAAAATCGGGACAGTCCCCGTGAACGCTTACGTTGTGTCTTGGCGTTGTTTGCGGCGGCGGGCATCGGCCACAATCTTTTCGATCTGCCGCAGCTCTTCCGCATCCGGGTTGGCGGTGTCGATCATGCTCAACACCACCTGGTCGAGCGCCCCGTCGAACACGTGGCGCAGAAACCGCGAGGCGGCCCGCTGGCGGCTGTAGCGCGGGGTGTAGATAAACGTCCGCCCGCGGCACTGGTGCGTTACCAGGCCCTTTTGGTCCATGATCCGCAGCAGGGTTTGCACGGTATTGAAGGCCAACTCGTGGTTGGGGCACATCCGCCGGCAGACCTCGCGGACGCTGGCCGGCCCCAGTTCCCAAAGGACCTTCAAGATGTCCATTTCGCGTCCGCTGGGAGTGGTCTCTTCCATAGCTTGCCTCCGCGGCCCGAGCTGCCTAATAACTAAGGTTTTAGGTGATTATAACCGGGCTGGCGGTCCCGTCAATAGCGGCCGGCACAAATTCGTGGTTGTTGACACTGTACGGCGGCTCCTCTAAGATCGGGCACAGGTTGCGATCATGTGAATTTGCAGTGCTTGCGGGCGAAATTGATCGTAACCCGAAGCGTAAGCGAGGGACGTAAACGGCTGCCTCGCTTACGCTTCGGGTTACGACGGTCGTCGCGGCGAATGTTCCATTTTCGCCCGCGAACAGTATGTTACGCCGATCACCCTCACCCTGGCCCTCTCCCGAAGGGAGAGGGGACGTGGAAGTGGTTCTCTCGCGTGGAAAGGGGACCGTCGTAGACGCTTGCCGATGATTCATTCTCCCGAGGAGGTTTGCCCATGCACCGAACAACATTTTTGACTCTCGTGTGTGCCCTTCTGGCATCGCTCTCCACCGCGGCACTGGCCGATGAGCGTCCGCTGAACCAGGCCCCCGAAGGTTTTTGCAATCTCTTCAACGGCAAAAACCTCAGCGGCTGGCGCGGCCGCCAGCAGGACTATAGCCCTTACGCCGAGGCCAAGCTCTCCAAGGAGGAACTGGCCGCCAAGCAGCAAGCATGGAACGCCGACATGGCTAAGCACTGGAGCGTCGATCAGGCCAAGAGCGAGATCGTCTCCGACGGCCACGGCGTCTACCTGACCACCGCCAAGGACTACGGCGACTTCGAGCTATGGGTCGATTGGCTCATGGTCAACCACAACGGCGATTCGGGCATCTACCTCCGTGGCTATCCGCAGGTGCAGATCTGGGACCCCGACAATCCCGGCGTGGCCGGCCTCGGCGCCCCAAAAGGCTCGGGGGCGCTCTGGAACGACAACAACGACAACCCCGGCAAGTGGCCGCTGGCCAAGGCCGACAACCCGGTCGGCCAGTGGAACACGTTCCGCATCAAGATGATCGGGGCGAGGGTTTGGGTCTGGTTCAACGGCAAGCTGACGGTCGACGGCCGGATTCTCGACAACTACTTTGATCGTTCCAAGGCGGTGCTGCCCCGCGGCCCGATCGAATTGCAGACCCACGGCTCGGAGATCCGCTTCCGCAACGTTTACATTCGCGAGATTCCGCCGGGCGAGGCCAACGCCACCCTCGACAAGCTCCGCGACCAAGGTTTCGCAAGCGTCTTCAACGGCAAGAACTTCGACGGTTGGGCCGGGCCGCTAGACAACTATATGGTCCGCGACGGGGCCATCGTGTGCAAGCCCAACAAGGGCGGCACGCCTCACACTATTCAGGAATACGAAGATTTTGAGGCCCGGCTGGAGTTCAAGCTCCCGCCCGCCGGCAACAACGGCCTGGCCATCCGCTATCCCGGCCACGGCGACACGGCCTATGTCGGCATGTGCGAGATTCAGATCCTCGATGACAGCTCACCGGAGTACAAGACCCTCGATCCCCGCCAGTATTGCTGCTCGATCTACGGCGTGGTGCCGGCCCAGCGGGGCTATCTGCGGCCGGTGGGCCAATGGAACTTCGTGAACGTCGCCGTGAAGGGAACCACCATCAAGGTCGAGCTGAACGGCTCGGTGGTGGTCAACGCCGACGTGAGCAAGGTCCATCAGTTCATGGCCAACCACCCGCATCCGGGACTGCTGCGGACCAAGGGCTCGTTCGGCTTCGCCGGCCACAACGACCCGGTCGCGTTCCGCGACATCCGGATCAAGAAGCTTGATTGACCTCTACCGGCAGGCGGTCGATCTTGGCGGCCAGGATGAAGTCGTTGTCCGATAGCCCGTCGACGGCATGGGTGGAAAGATTGATCCGCACCCTCCGGTATCCCTCCAGATGCAGGTCGGGGTGATGGTCCTCTTCTTCGGCAAGCTGTCCGATGCTATTCAAGAAAGCCATGCCGGCGGCGAAGTCCTTGACCACCCACTCTCGGCTGATCTGCCGCCCGTCTTCAGCCAATTGCCAGTGGCAGAGGGCTTTCATTCGCTCGTGCGCCTCGTCGACAGACAGTCTTTTTCCCTTATCTTCACAGGCTTTGCAATGCCTGGCACTGAGTTGCTTTGCGGTTCGTGTCGCCATATCAAATCTCCTTTCAGAGAACTGATCTCCTCTTAGAGAACTGAGAACTTCTCTAGTAATTCTAGCAAGCCGGCCAGCGAGTGGATGGTTCATCCCTGTCCATGGGGCAACACCTGCTCCTCGAATTGTTGCGGGGGGGACTTGTCTGCGCCATGTTCATCTCATACATTGATACGATCATGTCACACCCCAACCCAAGGACGGACGCAATAACCTGGCGGATTTCGTAGTCGGAGCGCGGGCGTCTCGCCCGCATTGCCCGTTGCGGGCGAGACGCCCGCGCCCCATGCGGCGCTCGACCTGTTTTCACGTGACCCCTAACCGGAGACATTCCATGCCATCCGAGCCACCATTGATCAATCGCGTCAGGGCCTGCCGCATGGCGCGGGGATGGTCCCAAGACGAGTTGGCCGCCCGGGCCGACATTTCACGGGCCGAGGTAAGCGCCGTCGAGACCCAGCGGCTGGTGCCCTCGACCTCCGCCGCCCTGGCGCTGGCGGCCGCCCTGGAGTGCCGGGTCGAAGACCTCTTTCAATTCGCCGGCAGGTCCGCGGGCGAACTCACTTGGGCATGGCAGCCGCCGCACACCCCGTGCCGGTATTGGCGGGCCTCGGTCGCCGGTCGCGAGTTGGCCTATCCGGTCGAGCCGACCAATCTGGGAATCATCGGGCACGACGGCGTTTACCAGGAAGGGCAGTTTCGCCAGCGGCCCGCCGCCGCCCCGTCCGATACCCTGGTGGTTGCCTCCTGCGATCCG
>JAJYGU010000232.1 GCA_021784975.1 Planctomycetota bacterium | reverse complement strand
GCCACTCGGCGCGCCTCGGCTTCGACGGCTCCGCCGCCCACCGTGCCCCAGAGATGTCCGGTCGCGTCGATTACGGCCTTGGCCCCGGCCCGTTGCGGCGTGGAACCCTCGGTGGAAAGGACCGTGGCGACGGCCAGCGGGACGCCGCCGTCAAGCAGGTCAAGGAGCGTTCGATAGATGTCGAGTGTAGGCATTTCCTGAGGCCAAACGCGTTTAGATCGCGCTCGAAAGACTTCCTCCCTTGCTTTGGGAGAGGGGCGTGTTCTGACCTTCCGCCCTCCACCCTCCGAACTCCGCCTTGGCTTTCCTTCCCCTCACCCCAACCCTCTTCCGGAGGGAGAGGGGATCATGGCGGCCGCGGCGCGGATCGGCATCGAGCGGATGCGAACGCCGCTGGCATGAAAAACGGCGTTGGCCACCGCCGGGGCGACGGCGATGATCGGCGTCTCTCCTGCGCCGGCCGAAGCCAGGTCGGGCCGGTTCAGCAAGTGGATTTCCAATTCCGGCACGTCCTTGAACCGCGGCACGTGGTAGTGATTGAAGCTGGCGTTGAGGATCGCGCCGTCGGCGAACAGGATTTCTTCGCTCAGGGCGCCGCCCAAGCCCATAGTAATGCAGCCCTGCACCTGGGAGAGGAGGTTGGCCAGATTCTGAATGGCCCCGCACTCGAAGACCTGGCAAATTCGCCGGACGTGGATCTTGCCCTCATCGCGGTCAACGGCTACTTCCGCGCAGGCAGCCACGTAGGAGCCTTTTTCGGTCCCGCAGGCCAGGCCATAGCCGATGTTGGCCGAAGAATTCTTGCAATGCTCTTGCCAGTGGAATTTCTCGGCGGCCATTTCCAGGACTGCCCGCAGCCGGGCGTTTTTCAAGTGAACCAGCCGAAAGGCCAGCGGATCGGCCCCGGCCGCATGGGCCAGTTCGTCCATAAACGATTCTCTCGCAAAATTATTGGCCGTGGCCGCCAGGGCGCGGTAGGAGCCCTGACGCAGCGGCGAGGCGCTCTTGATGCTTCGGCAGGTCTTCTGGCCAACCTCATACGGCGTGTCCACCGCGGATCCGCCGGAATTGATGTTGATTTGCTGCCAGGAAGTGAGGAACCGCTGGGCATCCAACACCCCGCGCATCTCGATCACTCCGGCGGGGCGGAAGTAGGCCCAGGTGAACTCCTCTTGCCGCGTCCAGCGGACGGCCACCGGCCGGCCGGCGGCGCGGGCCAGCCGGGCCGCCTCGAGGGCGGCCTCGCCCGTGTGTTTGCCGCCGAACGCCCCGCCCACGTCCGGCACGATGACGCGGACGCGATCGGCCGGCAATTCCAAGGCGCCGGCTAGCGCGCCGCGGACGCCGAACGGATTGGCGGTGCACGCCCAAACGGTCAGGCTGCCGTCTTTCCACTCGGCCACGCCGGCCCGCGGCTCCATCGGGGCGTGCTGAAGGTAGGCGATCTCGTAGTCATGCGCAAGGACCGTCTCCGCGCCGTCGGGGGGCGCGCTCGCGGCAACCGTGTCGGCAACCGCCGCTGAACCGCGCCCTGGGCCGCGATGCGATCGGGCGTGCTCCTTCAAATGGCGGTACAACTGCTTGCTGGAAATCTGCGGCACAGTCTCCCAGGTGGCCGTCTTGGCGAGGGCCGACATCGCCTGCTGAGCCAACCACGAGGTCGGTGCGGCGCAGCCTACCAACGCTCCCTCATGCACCACCACCACTCCCGGTATGGCTTTGGCCGGAGCAAGGTCAATCGCCTTCAGCGTGGCGCCGTAGCTGGGCGGCCGCAAGACCTTCCCATAAAACATTCCGGGACGCACGATGTCAAAGGCGTAACGATGCGCTCCGGTGACGATCTCGCGCCGATTGGGCCGTGGCAGCGAGGTCCCCATCACCTTCCATTGGCTGACCGGCGTCAAGGCGATTTCGGATGGGATCGTCTGAGCAAATTGCTTGGCGAGCTCGCTGTTTTGCGCTAGCTGGGCGTAAGTGACGCGGCGGTTCGTGGGCTTGTGGGTGACGACTCCGTCTTTGACGCTCACCGTGTCAGGTTCCACCTGCCAACCCTTGCAGGCCAGGCCGATCAAGACCTTGCGGGCTGCGGCGGCGGCTCTGCGAATGGCCGGCACCGTCCGCGGAGTCGTGCCGCTGCCGGCGGTGAGCCCGTCGTTGGGCACCAGGGCCGTATCGGCCATGATCAGGTGGATTTGCTCCGCCGCCACCCGGAGCTCTTCTGCGGCGGCTTGAGTCAATTCTGTCCGAGCGCCTTGCCCCAGTTCGATCTTCCCGGTCATCACGGTAATCGTGCCGTCGCTGCCGAAATGAATGCGGGCGGCGATATTCGAGGGACCGCCGCCTCTGCCGAAACCTCGGCCCCCGCGGCGCTGTGCAAGGGCGACGTCGCCGGCCACCGTCAGCAATAGCCCGGCCCCAAGGATCCCCGCGAACTCCCGCCGACTCAAGCCGGAGCCATCTTGGTCGGCTTGGGCCCCTTCCCACGGCTCCGGCTCGATCCTTTCCAGAAACTGAAAGTCGGTGTCCATGATCGATTCCTTACAATTCCCAATTCCCTTTCACTCTGGCTGGGTGGCATGGCTAAACGTAGTTTACCCGTGGCTATGGGTGCTTTTGCCACGGGTAAGCTTTGCTTACCCATGCCACCCGGCGGCACGTCGCACTGCGCGGAGGATTTGGGTGTAGCCGTTGCAACGGCAAAGATTCCCGTCCATCCACTCCAGGATCTGTTGGTCGGTCGGGTGCGGATGCACGTCCAGCAGGGCCACGGTGGCCAGGATCATGCCCGGCGTGCAATAACCGCACTGCAGGGCCTCCTCCGCCAGGAAGGCCTCCTGCACCGGATGCAATGTGCCGTCCTTGGCGAGTCCTTCGATGGTGGTGATTGCCTTTCCTTCGGCGGCCGCCACCGGCGTCAAACAGGCGTGGGCCCGCTTGCCGTCGATTAGCACGGTACAGGCGCCGCAGCGCCCCTCGCCGCAGCCGTATTTGGTGCCAGTGAGGTTCAGATCCTCGCGGAGCACGTCCAACAGCGGGCGATCGCCGTCGGTGGTAACAATCTTGCGTTCACCATTCACGGTCAAACGAATAGTCTGGTTCACGATCGCACTCCGTCAGTTCGATCCGGCGAAACTCGATACCTCGCCCAGTCCTTCCGAGCCCATGCCGTGGTACCCGCCATCGACCATGATCTCGGCGGCGGTAATGAAGCTGGCGTCGTCGCTGAGCAGGAAGGCGGCGGGCCCGGCGCACTCCTCGACCTCGCCGAGCCGGCGAAGCATGTGAAATTTCCCCCAAACTGGCCCCCACTTGGACCGGTCATTGCCGGCCGCCTTGTCCACCTCGCGGGTCCAGATCCAGCCGGGGCTGAGGGTGTTGACGCGGATGTTGTCGGCCGACAGATCCAGGGCCATGCAGCGGGTCAGTTGGTTCACGGCCCCTTTGGCGGCATTATAGGTCCAACGATTGGGCTGGGCGATGTGTGCGGAGATGCTCGACAGGTTGACGATGGCCCCGCCGCCCTCGCGGCGCATCGCCGGGACCACATATTGAGCCATCGTCGCATAGCCCATCGGCCCGACCGACATGCTCCGCAGCCACTCCGCGCGGGTCGCGTCGATCCCCTTGGCGATGAACGAGAAGGCGTTGTTGACCAAGTAGTTGATCTTGCCCCACCTGGCCACGGCGGCATCGGCAAGCCGCTTGCAGAACGCCTCTTCGGCCATGTCGCCGCGAACGAACTGCACAGGGTAGCCGCGCTTCATGCACTGCTGCTCGGTGGACGTGCCGCCGTCGCTGATGCCGCTGAAGGTGACAGCCACGCCTTCCAGGCAAAGGCGTTCCATGATTGCCCGCCCGATGCCGGTCGCTCCGCCGGTGACAATCGCTACCTTGCCCTTGAGTCCGCGCATGAACCAATATCTCCTGTGAAGACGGATTGTTCCCCCGGGTTTTCCGAATCGCACATCCTCTCAATCTTCAACGATCCCGACCGCCCGAATCGGCGAGCCGTCGCGGCCCTGGACGTTCAACGGAAAGCCCGCAAAGGTGAACCGCTCGGGCAAGCGGTCCAGGTTTGCCAACCCTTCGACGATAATGATTTCCACGCCTGGTTTCAACAGGGTCAGATGAACGTCCTTCCAATCGGCGCTAGGCGTCAGCGTGTCCATGCCGAGCAGGCCGATGCGCCGATCCGCAATCCACTGCGCGGCCTCCAATGTCAACGATGGCAGCTCGGAGAAGCTGGCGGGCGTGCCGAACATGCGATCCCAGCCCGTTCGATAGATCACCTTGGCCCCCGGCTGAAACTTGGCCGCATGGGGCGCAAACCTTTCCATCGTAATCGGCGTTTTCGCCGGCAAATACCCGCCGGGTGCAAGGTCGATCAACACCGCTGGGCCGTAAAATCGCTCCAGCGGCACTTGATCGAGCGTCTTGCCGTCGTCGTAGAAGTGAAAGGGCACGTCCAGATGCGTGCCTTGGTGCGTCGACAGGCTGATCTGCGTGATGTTGAACCCGATCGACGCCACGGTGTTGTGCACCAGCACGGAAATCTTGGGATCGAAGGGAAAGTTCGGCTGCCCGTGCGCCAACGGATGCGACAAATCCACGAATTTGGGCATAAGGCTCCCCTTGTGGTGCAGGCGTCCCGCCTGCATTTTGCGGCGCAGGCGGGACGCCTGCACCACAAAACTCCGTCAACTTAGCGGCCGTCCGTTAATAACTTCCACTTTCGCCAAGGGGACAGTCCCATTTTCGTCGGACGAAAATTGGGACAGTCCCCAACTTGTTCTTGGACGGCCGCTTATTGTGACGCGGCGCCCGGCTACTGCCGATTCATGAATTTCCCGCTCCCGACAGAAGGAAACTCACCGGTGCCATCGCCTTGACCTTCGCTTCAAACGTTCCTTGGCTGGAGATCGGTAGCGGAGGTCCGGTCGGCTGGCTCCGCAGATCGCAAGGCTGGGCCACCGCCGCTTTCATTCCGGCGGGCAGTTGGACCGTGTACCTGCCTGAGTTGCCGGCTTGCTCCCACAACCGCAAGAGCGTTCCCGCGCCGTAAGGATTGGGGCCGAAGGCGGTGACGAGCAATCCGCGGGGCAGTCGGGCCTTCGCGGCGGGGGCGGAGGGCTGGGCCGCCGCGTCGGTATTCCGGGTAACGGTCAGTCCGGCGGCGGCCGGCGGCAGCTTGCCCGCCGGTGCATCCGATACTGCCGCCAGGCACGGCAGGCGGGCTTCCCATGAGCTGCCGATCAACGACGTCGGATTGGATTGGCCCTTGCCGGGCACCCAGAGACGGACCCGCGACGACCAACGGCCGTCGATCCATTGGGCAAAGTTGGTCGAGTAAACGTTGTTAAAGAGCATGACGAACACGTCCGGCTTGTGGGCCACAAAATCCCGCGAATAGCGCCACAGGCCGGGGTGCTCCAGGCTCACCAATTGGGGATCGATGGGGCAGATGCCGGTGCGGCCGCCGTCGGCCCCGTTGACCAACAGACCGCCGTTGAGACAGAACACTTCGTGGTTCGTGCCGGGCAGCAAATCGGTGGCCGGGTTCACGATGCTCCCTAGCCGCGCCAACTGAAACGTCGGATCGTCGCCGCGAATCGGGAAGCAGAGCCAGCCGGCCTCGGGCCAAGGATCGGGCGTCTTGTGGGGTATGGTCCATTTCAGGTCCAGCCAGGGCAGTCCCGCGTAAAGCGTCACTTGCAACTGGGTGGCATCGGGAATCGCCCCCTGGGGCGCGGCCTTGAAGAGGGCCGTGGCCGAAACCGGGCTGCGGTGAATCTCCAGGGTGGCATTGCGGGCGGTGGTGGCACAGTAGGGATGCTCCTTGGCCGGCGGCAATTTGGGCTTGTTCTGGTTGAGCATCTCCCAGTGGTACCGCGGCGAGACGACG
>JAJYGU010000438.1 GCA_021784975.1 Planctomycetota bacterium | reverse complement strand
GGCCGAGGAGTATTTTTCGGTCGCCTGGCTGCGATCCAGGACCACCTCTACGTCGACGCCCCGCCGATGCGCCTCGACCAGGGCCTTGGCGATCGGGGCCGAAGTGAACGAATAGGCCTGCACCAGAATCTTCGACCGGGCGGCCTGGATCTCCCGCACCACCGCCTCGGTGCAGCCGCCGTGCGGCGAGAAGTAAACCTCGACCGGCGGCAACGTCCGCGGCAGCCCGGCGTTGGGGTCGGGAGCGCAGCCCGCCAGCGGGGCCAACAACAGCAGCCCGATCGCAATCCAACGGCGACGCAACGGGGATAGATGCATCTCTTCGGGCGAGCGCCTCTTCTTCAAAACAATCCTCCGGCCAAAGAATGGACCAGTCCCCGCCCCCGGTGCTGCGTCAAACTCCTTCTTATCACGAAAGTGCGAAAGTGCGAAAACACGAAGATGTGACGGTGCCAAATACGGATGGTTGCCAGCGAGCAATGTCCCTTTCCCGTTTCGCGTTTTCGGCGTTTCGCGATCACAGGATATCCTTCGCATAGATTACCTTGTCATCGCCGGGGGCGTAAAAGTCTTTCAAGAGGGCCGCCTGGTAGTAGCCGCAGCGGAGGTAAAAGCCGCGCGTCGGGGCGTAGGGCGGGCGGTTCGAGGTCTCGATATAGACTTGCCGCCCGCCGGCCTGGCGGATCAGCTCTTCGGTGCGAGCCATCAGCCACTGCCCGATCTTCCGGCCCTGGCAGGTCTTGTCGACGGCGATCCAGTACAAATCATAGCTGCCGGCCGTCAGGGCGATCGGGCCGTAGCAGGTGTAGCCCACGCTGCGGCCGCCTAGCTCGGCGAAGACGAACTGATAGTCGCTTCTTGCCCCGCGTTTCAAACGATCTTCGACCAGCTCGACGGCCACTTCGACCTCGATCGGCGAGAAGACGCCGGTGGATTCCACCAGCCCCCGCACCAAGGCAAGGTCCTCGGGCCGGACTTCGTAACGAAACTCGCTGGGTTCCTGGTTCATGAGATTGCTTCCTCAAGGATGCGGCGGACGGCCTCGTCCCACGGGATACCGGCCCGCTCTAGGGCGGCGGCGAAGCCGGCGTCGGGCGAAAGGCAGGGGTTGGCGTTGACCTCCAAGATCCAGGGCTGGCCGGCGGCGTCGACGCGAAAATCGACCCGCGCCCAACCGCGGAGGCCAAACAGCGTCCAGCAGCGTTGGGCCAATCGCTGAAGCTCTTTCAACAGCGGCCGATCGGCAGCGGAAAAATCGAACCGCCGCGGCGTGTTGGCGTATTCAAACGAATCGGCCTGCCACTTGGCCCGATGCCCGACGATCCGCGGCTTGCCCGGCGGGAAGGCGGAAAAATCGATCTCGGCCGGCGGCAACACCTGGGGACCGTTGTTGCCGGTCAACAGGGAAAGGTTGAACTCGCGGCCTTCAACAAACTCTTCGGCGAAGCACGGCCGGCCGGTGGTGGCGGTCCGCTGCCGCAGTCGTTGGCGGACCTCGGCAGGGCCGGCGCCGTGAAACACCGCGCCGTCGTCCATTCCCCGCGAGGCCTGATCCCAGACGCCTTTGATGATCCAAGAGGCCGGGGACTGGCTCATTTTTCGGCCATTCTTGGCGTCTTCCCTGTACCCGCCTGACGGCCAAAAAATGTGCCTGTCCGCTGGGCTCGAGGGGGACAGTCCCCCGCAGCTTTCGTCGAAGGGGACAGTCCCATTTTCGTCGGACGAAAATTGGGACAGTCCCCCGCCTTCCTCTTCCACCCAGGCCGGCGTGGGCAGTCCGTCGCGGCAAAGCCAGCTCTTGGCCAGCAGTTTGTGGGTGGTCAGGAAGAGGGCCTCCGTGCGGTTTCCCGCGTAGGGCAGCCCCAGCACATCGAGCACGGCGTGGGGCAGGTAGACCAGCGAATCGGCCTCAGCCAACGATTCCACCAGGTTGAAGACGACGTCCGGCTGAAGCCGCAAGAGTTCCGCCCGCATGGCGGCCAGGTCGAGGGTACACGCCGCCGGAATTGCTTCGTGTCCGAGCCGCCGCAATGCCGAGGCCACCGCCTCGACCTCCACCAACAGGTCCTGGTCTTCCAGGGTGGCATTCGCCGGGATTGCGTTATAGAGGACTACAACTCGCATGAGTCCTTCGTAAGCGGCGGCAGGCCGAGCAGACAATCTTGTCGATCAATTCGAGATAGGCGATTCCCTTGAATCCGCAGAGGATCGGCAGGTCGGAATGTCCCGGTTGCAGGCCGGGCAGCGGATTGACCTCTAGGAAACTGGGCTGGCCGCGGCCGTTGGAGCGGACGTCGATCCGGCCGCCGTCGCGGCAGCCGAGCACCTGCCAGGCCGCCAGGGCCAACTCCTCCGCCTGGCGAACTTCGTCGTCTTCCGCCCGCGCCGGCGTATAGCGGACCAGCTCGGCGCACTCGATCTTGTTCACATAGGAGTAGACCTCGGCCTCGGCCCCCGGCAGGAGGTGGATCTCCATCGCGCCGAGCACCTCGGCCTCGGGGCCGGTGCCGGCCAGGCCGATGGTGAACTCGCGGCCTGGGAGAAACGTCTCCACCAACACTGGTTGGCGGAACTGCTGCAACAGTCCCTCGGAGACCCGCCGCAGCGACGGCCGATCGACGATCTTCGAGGCGGCCGAGATGCCTTTGCTGGTCCCCTCCGCCACCGGCTTGGCAAACAGCGGGAAGGGCAGGTCGATCCCATCGGCGTCCGAGGCCCGCTCAATCAAGGCGAAATCGGGGGTGGCCAGCCCAGCCTGCCGCACCATCGTCTTGGCGAGATTCTTGTAAAGGGCCAGCGAGAGGACCAACGGGTCGGAAAAGGTGTAGGGGAGGTTGTAGACGTCGAGGATGGCGGGCACTTGGGCCTCGCGGGCCACGCCATGCAGTCCCTCGGCGATGTTGAACACCAGGTCCCAACGTTCGCCGCGGGCCAATCGCTGCACCAGCCGCTTGGCGTTGCCGATGCGCTGGGTGTCGTGGCCGAGTTCCTGCAAGGCGCCTTCGATGGCCTCGATGGTCGCCGGCTGATCGAACTCGGCGGCTTCCTCCTTGCTATAGCCTTCGGCCAAATAATCGGCTTGCAGGTCGTAGGTCAGGCCAATCTTCATAATCGCAATCCCGGCACCAGACTGCCGGTCAAGAAACACGCGCAGCCTGTCCGCGGCTGGCGTCGAAAGCTGGATTATACCGGATCGGGGTAACGGTAGATATCGCCGCGGTAGTTCTCCAGCAGCAGGTCGCCGCCTTCGCGGCCGACGACGTAGTTCGGCTGAAGGGGGATCTTGCCGCCGCCGCCGGGGGCGTCGATCACGTAGTTGGGCACGGCGTACCCGGTCGTATGACCGCGGAGCCCTTGGATGATCTCCAGCCCTTTCGACACCGGGGTGCGGAAGTGCGACGAGCCGCGGATGGGGTCGCACTGATAGAGATAGTAGGGACGGACGCGCATCACCAGCAGCCGGTGCACCAGCCGCTTCATGGTCTCCACGTCGTCGTTGACGCCCTGCAACAACACCGTCTGCGAGCCCAAGGGAATGCCGGCGTCGGCCAGCCGGGTGCAGGCCTGGTACGACTCCGGGGTGCACTCGTCGGGGTGCAGGAAATGGAGGCTCATCCACAAAGGGTGGTGTTTGCGCAGCATCCGACAGAGCTGCGGGGTAATCCGCTGCGGCAAGACGGCCGGCATCTTGCTGCCGATCCGCAGGAACTCGACGTGGGGAATCTGCCGCAGTTGGCTGAGGATCCAATCCAGCCGTTCGTCGCTCAAGGCCAGCGGATCGCCGCCGGAAATGAGCACGTCGCGGATCGCCGGCGTGCGGCGGATGTAGTCGAAGGCCCGCTCCAGCCGGGCTTCGCTGGGGGCCACGCCGCCGTGCCCCACCATCCGCGATCGGGTGCAGTAGCGGCAGTAGCTCGAACAGAAGTCGGTCACCAGCAAGAGCACCCGGTCGGGATAACGGTGGACCAGGCCGGGCACCGCCGTGTCCCCGTCCTCGCCCAAGGGATCGTCGGCCTCCCCGATGCCTTGATGAAACTCGGCGCTGGTGGGGATTACCGTCTTCCGTAACGGCTGGTTGTGGTCGTCCCGCGAAACCAGGCTCATGTAATAGGGGGTGATGCTCACCGGCAGCGTCGCCGGGCCTTGAGCCAGCGCCGATCGCTCGGCCTCTGAGAGCACCAGCACCTGTTCGAGCTGGGCCAGCGTCCGCAGCCGATTCCGCGCCTGCCAACGCCAATCGTTCCACTGCGGGTCGGCCACCTCCGGATAGAAGGTCTTGCGGAACGCCCGGGTCTGAAAGGTGCTTCGCGGGCTTCGGCCGGAAATCAAGCGGGGGGGAAAGACATCGGCGTCCGCGATCGCACGCGGCCGAGCGGGCCGGGACAGAGGTGCGAGGGTATGAGGGACGGGGAACTGACCGGTGGTACTCGGAGGCTCTTCTTCGACGTCTACTTGGCAGTACGGGCACGCTTCAGCATCGATGCTGGCCATTGATTGGCTTCCTCCTGGGGACCGGCTGAGAATCGGGCTCGACATCCTTATCGACCCCCGGCAGACCGCTCGGGCGAACAGTTCCGTTGGCAGCCCCTTGCGGCAATTCTCGTTTCCATCTTGTTTCGGCAATCTCTGCCACAACTTGAGAATAATTCATATCGCCAATCAATAAAAAGTCAAGAGGAAAATCGCCTGGCTGCCCCAGATTCACCGCCGGAAAGACCGAAACGCGGTTGAAGCAGGTGAAACCGATTGCCCCTGGCAGCCTCCCGCTGCGCCGCCCATGGCCGACCCATGGCCGGAAAGTGCTTCGCCTGGATGGCGCGATGGAGGCCTCAACGCCTAACCAATTCCACGCAAATCCCCCCGGCGCGAAGCACGCGGTGCATGTGGGTGAACCACAGCTCGCGGTGCCATTGCAGACCGACCTGCTCGCAAGTGGCCGCCAATTCGCCCCGATTGTAGGTGCGGCAGCACCAAAGCCGGCTGGTCCAAGCGCCTGAAAAGGTGTCCTCGGTGGTCAACAGCAGCATCCGCGCCCCGCTCTGCATCACCCGGCTGAGCTCAGCCAGGCCGACGCTGGGATCGGGCAAGTGCTCCAGCACGTAACCGCAGGTGACGCAATCGAAGCTCTCATCGCCGAAGGGCAAGTGGGTCAAATCGGCCACCACAAACCGCGGC
Source organism: Planctomycetota bacterium (assembly GCA_021784975.1). Classification (GTDB taxonomy): domain Bacteria; phylum Planctomycetota; class Planctomycetia; order Pirellulales; family Thermoguttaceae; genus JAJYGU01. Next base: position 728 of record JAJYGU010000438.1, on the reverse strand, counting down.
CGGCTGCTCTTCAGCCGCCCCCGGGCCCGGCGGAGCATCTCGTGCGAAAGATCAAAACAAGTGATCTCGGCTTCCGGGTCGGCGTACTTCATCAGGTGTTTGGCGATCTGACCCGCCCCGCTGCCCACATCCAGGATGCGGCGCGCCCCGCGGAGGTCGAACTTCCGCTCGCGAAACATCCGCGCTCCCAGCGAGGTGTGCAGCGAAAGCATGCTGCAGGTGGCCAAGATCGCGCCTTGCGGGCCATTGTAGACATCCCGCACCTTGTCGCGATATTCCTCGAAGCTCACCCGGCGCATCAGGCGATGCTCCAACAGCCGGTTCAACACCGGCTTCGGTTGCTCCGCGGTCCCGGCATTGCGTCGTTTGCGCCGCGTGGCGCGGCGCCGGTCGGTCTTCGAGACCATGGTGATGTTCGCCGTCTGCGAGCCAGCGAATCCGCAAATCCGTAGATTACCACTTCGTGGGCAAGACGACTAGCCTGGAACGACAGGGGAAACAGGTTCTGGTCCCGGAATGGAGCCTATCCAATCCGGCGCACTTTGCGCAGATTCGCCAGGTTAACCGATGCCTCGGCTGGTAATTCGCCACTGAAGCCGCTCACGCGTAACCCGAAGTGTAAGCGAGGCCGGGTCATGTGGGTACCCTCGCTTACGCTTCGGGTTACGATCAGTCTTGCTTGCGAGCACTATGACGGCGATTGGCGGCCATCAGCGTTCCTCCGTTGG
>JAJYGU010000360.1 GCA_021784975.1 Planctomycetota bacterium | reverse complement strand
TCATCACCAAGGATACGCCCTCATCGCCGCCTCCCCCAGGAAAATGCACGGTCTCGTGGCGCGGCACCGTGCCTCCGCAGAAGTGGATGAACTTCTACACCAAGGTCTTGACGCGATTCGCCGCCCTGCCGGATCTGAAGCTGGAAGTCTCCTTCCAAGTCCCTCTCGAACGGGACCAGGCCGACGCCAAGGCTGACGAGGCACGATCGGGGTTGAAGGAACTGGGATTGGAAGGGGACATTTGCATTGAATAACTCGGCCGCGCGCGGGCCACATAGCACTGGGAGCAACCAAGGTGGTGGGATAGTTCTCGATGTAGGCTGACGAGGGGGGAGAACAACTGTGGCCACCTCGCTAGCTGTAGTTGCGCGAGCACCGGAGAAAGGACTGGAGTATCGTGTCACAGAGACAAAGCAAGCCAGCGACACCCCGGCCAATCTCTGCCCAGCCGTTGACACAGGAAGAGTTCCAAACGTGCTCACAATGGTTGGAGAGCGTTGCTGAGAATCTGGGTTTTCTGGTCCATTCCGCTGAAGTAAACAACCCACGTCACGCTTTGCAAGTTTATCGGGATTGTGTTACTGCGGCTAACTACCTCTGGTCGCATCCAAACTGGTTTGCGCCTCGGGTGTGGCGTGTCTTAGAACAGTGTGCCGAGCCGAGCGACGTCATAAGCGCGTGCGGAGAGACTGCGCCAAACGCCCACAACATGGCATTCCGATTGGCTCCCAAGATGATGGGGGCTATCTCCGCGGTCGATCCCAAGGCCGACGACCGCGTGGCTGCGATGAAGCCTCAAGACGCGATCTTCATGACCGATGACACTTGGCCGAAAAGAAGTTGGCCAGCAGTCAGAAAGGCGATACGCGGGTTTCCGATGTTTGACGCCAAGGCCCTGGCTCTGCGAATCAAAGCCGAGCGGCAGAGATGTTTGACACGGTGGGCGGTGCCAACGAAGGAAAAGGGCCAAGATGGCCCGTGGTCACAGTCCGACACCCCGAGCCGATGGGCAAAACGATTCAAGATCAGCTCGCGAACTTTCGTTAGGTACGTGCGAGACGGCAAAATCAGGGCGCGCAAGCTTAGCAACAAAAGCTATCAGGTGCACTTGGCGTGTCTGCCTGCTGGCCAGAAGTGACCAGAACTCGACAAAGGTGGACAGCAGCCCCTTATCGGTAGTGACCGGTTTTTCAGCGGTGTTATGCTGAAAAGCATGACACGTTTGATTACCGATTCTGAAGCGGCCGAAATCCTGGCCCTCACTCCGCGTCAAGTCGCAAGACTTGCACGTGACGGAAGACTGCCGGCAGTTCACTTGCCCGGTAAAGAGATTCGATTCGACCCCGACGATATTCACCAGTGGGTGGAGAGTTGCAAGCGACCAGCACCGCACGGGAGCCAGCCGTGATTGCCCTCGCCCTCCCCGCCGATCCCTTCGACCGTTTTGACCTGATTGTCGATCAGGACGCCGAGCCGGTCGATTTCGATGAGGTCATACTGGCCTTTGTCGGCAAGATTGTCGAACGGCGGACAGGCACACAGGGGCAAAATGTGGATAGAAAGTCGTTCGCGCGTGTTGCCACTTCCACCGAGCGCCGGTACAGTGATCGGAGCCGGCAGGGACTGCAATCCCCGTCGGCTCCTAACCACAAGCAAACCTGAATGGAGGTTCACATCATGGCTAAGACTATTCTACCACCAGCGGAGACTTGTGTGCTGTACCTCCGCATGAGCGACGAACGCCAGCAACGTTCAATTCCAGATCAGCGACAGGAGTTGCTCCGCTACGCTGAGAGACACGGCTACACGGTTCTCCGTGAGTACTCGGACGAGGCGATATCTGGCGACGATACCGGCCGCCGGGTCGGGTTCCTTCGCATGAGGGAAGACGCCCAGAAAGGCGAGTTCTCCGTTGTGCTCTGTTGGGACCAGGATCGTTTCGGGCGGTTTGATCCGATTGAGGGAGGCTTTTGGATTCTGCCATTTCGCAACGCGGGCGTGCGGCTCGAGACCATTGCACAAGGCCGCATTGATTGGAACGACTTTGCTGGTCGGCTAATCTATCTTGTGCAGCAAGAGGGCAAGCATGCCTACCTTCGTGACCTGTCACGGAACGTTTGCCGGGGTATGAAGCGTTCGGCGGAAGCAGGAACACTTATCGTCCCGTGCTACGGCTACCAATCTGTTGGTGGCGAACTGGTTGTTAATCAAGATGAGGCAACGGTAGTTCGGCGGATCTTCAAACACTACCTCTCGTCAAATAGTTCCCTTCGTGCGGTAGCACACGGCCTCAATCAGGACAAGATCCCCTCGCCACGAGGTGCGCGATGGAGCGTCAATTCAGTTCGATGTGTACTCACCCGCAACAAATATACTGGAGCCTACTCCTGGGGATCGTCGATCGTTGGTCGTTACCACGGCGTCGGTGGTGGCGAGATCGTCCAGAGGCGAAAGGGTGATCGGCACGAAAAGACTACACCGATCACCAGCACTAGGCGACATCCTGCGATCATTGATGAAGAAACGTTTGGTCGGGTTCAGCGACTTCTCCAACGGCGAACCAAGGAGACATACCCGTCCGAGCGGGTGTACTTGCTCAGCGGTCTAGTTCATTGTGCCGATTGCGGTTCATCTATGGTCGGGCATAGGCGTGCCCACTCTCCAATCCTTACCTATACGTGCTCCGGCTACCAACAGAAAGGTCGGGGGTTCTGCTCCCACAACGGGATCAAGGAGGCCCCGCTCGTTGAGACAGTTATACGCCTGATCGAGAAGCGATACTTGAACGATGTGGCACTCAACCGGCTGCGACAAGCAATCCGGCAGCGGGCGATGGTCCAGGTTCAGCCCGACCAGGACAAGAGGCCCGTACGCCAGCAGATCAGAAGACTCGACCACCAGATCACCCTCGGGACCGAGAGGATATTCTCGGCACCGGAGCGCATGGTCGCCACGATCTATGCGAAGCTGGACCAGCTAAAGGCAGAAAGGGATCGCCTCCAGGTCCAGCTCGAAGCTCAAGTAAAGCCTGGGAAGACTTCTGGTCTCGACGTAGAGCAAAAGGTCGAGGCCGCCATCGAGGCTCTTAGGAATCTACGGCAAGCAATTCAAGACGCCGATCCCGTTGATACCCGTGAGCTACTCCGGCAGATCGTCTCCCGGATCGAGTTGTCCTTCGATCGGAGCCCGGCTGGCAAGTATACCCATAGCAGATTCAAGAACGGCATCATATACGTTCGTCCCGAAAAAATATGTTCGGACTTGTGCGAAAGGGGTGGCCCAATTTCAAGAGAAGAATCACTTCGGCGTCTGCAGCAACACCTGGCCCGGCTGGCCGCCCTCGTAGACGCTGAACTCGGCCCAGACCGGCAGGTGCTCGGAGACCTCCATGGCGTCGGCCATGGTCAGCTCGAAGTCGTGCTGCAGATCGACCACTTCCACCCGCCCGGTGAACTCGCGGGTGGCGCGGCGGTCCAAGAGAATATTGTCGAGCAATTGCGTGCCTCGCACCGTGCTGGGCAGGCCGGAGAGCAGCGGCGACACGCCCCACAGATGGTTCAACGGGCCCAGATGGGCATCGTCGCTTTCCAGGTCGCCCAACAGGATGATGTCGTCTTCCATCTTTCCGTCGGCGGCCCTGGCATAACGGTCCCGGACCGTGCGGTAGACCTCGGCCAGCAAGTCCAGCTCCGCGGCCACGTGCTCGGGATCGGTCTCCACGTTGATCAAGGTGAAGGTAAACGCCTCGGCGGGATTCGGTCCGCGGGCACGGAACTCGCCCACCAGCGGCTTCACCCGAAAGCGGTGCAGCGGGTCTTCGACAAAATGCACCGTGGTGCGATCGACCTCGATGCGTTGGCGGTCGAAGAGGAACGCCGTGTAGTGCTCGATGGCGTCGCGCTTTTGGGTGGGGCAGGTGGCGAAATCGAAGGCCCGCCCACTGGCGGCGTTGATCTGTTCGACCAGCCGGACCAGCACGCCCTGATTCTTGCCGCGAATGCCTTGCAGGGCGGTCAGCTCGAACTGCGGGAGCAAATGGACCAGCACATCGTTGACGCTGCGGTTGGCGGCCTTGGCTTCGTCGAACCGGCCCAGGTTGAAGGTGGCAATGCGGAAGGTCGGCCGGAAGGTCTCGGCGGCGGGAAGAGCGGAGGCCTGGTCCGAGCCGGCGGCCCCGGCACCGCGGGCGACAATCTTGACGTAACCGAGTCGTCCGTTCTCGTAGTGCGACTCGAAGCGGTAGTTCAAATAGAAATAGACCGCCCCAGCCGCGGCAAACAGCACTAATCCAAAGCGAAGCTGCTTACCCATGTCTCACTCGCACGGACCCGCCACAGGCGGGCGCGACGGATTCTCGACTGCACAGGTAACACGGCCATCCCGACCGTGTTCGTTCACGGCCTGGAAACCCGTGCCGCCTCCCTCTCGCGGAGGGATAGGCCGCCAAGGATACCGAAAGATCGCCTTCGGCTCCAGGCCAGTTTCGCGGGGATTTGCGTTGCCGACGCCCTTGGCGGCCACCTATACTACAGGAAGCATGAGACTTGCGACGGCGGCGGCTACCCTTGTGTGGGCGATCCTGCTTTTGGCCGGCGGTTTTGCGGCCGGGGCCGAACTGTTTCTATTGACCAACGGCGGCCGGGTGACGGGCGAGCTGTTGAACCGCGACCAGTCGCCGCGGACGACCTACGAGGTGCAGACCGCCGAGGGAGCACGCGTCACCTTCGACGCCTCGCAGGTGCGCCGGGTCGTCCATCCGCGTCCGGAGGAGGTCGAGTACGAGCAGATCCGGACCACCTATCCCGACACGGTTCGGGGTCAATGGGAACTGGCCCAATGGTGCCGCGATCATCATCTTAGCGCGCAGCGTGAAATCCACCTCAAGCGGGTGATCGAACTCGATCCCAACCACGCCGGCGCCCGTCGCGCCTTGGGCTATAGCAAGGTCGACGGCCAGTGGGCCACTCGCGACGAGATCATGATCCAGCGCGGCTACGTCCGCTACAAGGGCAAATGGGTCTTGCCCCAGGAAAAGGCAGATCTCGAGACCCGGCACAAGTCGGAGATCGCCCAGCAGGAGTGGTTCAAGAAGGTCAGGCTCTGGCGGGGTTGGCTGGAGGGCAACCGCGGCCAGCAAGCCCGCGACAACTTCCGCGCGATCAACGATCCGGCGGCCGTCAAGGCGTTGTCGTTCGCCATGAAGAAGGAGGGGTCGCCGCAGGTCCGCTTGCTCTACGTCGACAGCCTGAGCAAGATCGGCTCGTTGGATGCCGCCAAGGTCCTGGCCGTCACTTCGATCGAGGATGACGTCGAGGAGGTGCGTTTAAGCTGCCTGGACTACTTGCAAGCCAGGCCGCGGCCGGAAGTAGTGTATTACTACCTCAATCGCTTGCGGGACAAGAGCCGCGATCCGATCGTCATCAATCGAGCGGGATTCGCCTTGGGCCGGATGAAAGACCCTTCGGCCATCCAGCCCTTGATCGAGGCCTTGGTGACGTATCGCAAGATCAAGATCAACCAGCCCGGCGGTGACAACCCCACCGCCGCCGGCTTCGGCGGCTGGCGCGGCGGGCCGGGCGGGATCGGCATGACCGCAGGCGGCGGACCGAAGTGGGTGGTTGAGCCGTCCCGCAACCAGACCGTGCTCGACGCGCTGGCGTCTTTGACCGGCCAGAACTTCGGCTTCGACCAGTCGGCCTGGCGCGACTGGTACCGCTCCCGGCGAAAGCCCGAGACCTTCGACGCCCGGCGAAGCTGAGGGGACTGTGCCGATTTTTGTGGCGACCACGCCCGGCGTGGTGCCCGGCCACAAAAATGGGACTGTCCCCTTCTGCCCGCCAAATTCCAAGCTCGAAATCCCAAATCCCAAACAAATCCAAACACCAAAATCCCAAGGCGAAAACGCCCGCATTACAGGTTTCCTGGACAT
>JAJYGU010000312.1:5613-5960 GCA_021784975.1 Planctomycetota bacterium | reverse complement strand
CTCGTTTCATCGTCGAAAGAGAGCGAGTATTGAAGAGGTACAAAAAGGGCCTCACGATCCTGGCTGCCGATCAGTGCCCTATGGTTCCAAAGTGGGTGGAGGAGATTGCGGAGGCGTCCCGAGCCTTGGGGCTGAAGCCGAAAGTGGTTCGCGTCAGGAGCGCCAAGCAGTCAAGAGAGCTTCCGACGCCCTATGGCATATTCAGCATTGTCTACGATGGAAAGCTGATTGCCGAGCGTCCGATCAGCGCTAGGAGATTCACGAACATAATGAGTAAACTGGTATAAGGAGTACGTGTCCCGTCGGGCATTCGGAGTCATACCAGCGCTACAGGCAGCGGTTCGGAC
>JAJYGU010000312.1:0-5603 GCA_021784975.1 Planctomycetota bacterium | reverse complement strand
ACCGCTCTTATGCCCGCGACAGATAGGTGGCCGTCCGCGTATCCACCTTGATGCGTTCGCCTTGGGCCAGGTACTCGGGCACTTGCACCACCAAGCCGGTTTCGAGGGTGGCGGGCTTGGTGCGGGCAGTGGCCGAGGCCCCTTTGATGCCCGGATCGCACTGCACCACCTTCAACTCGACCGTCAGCGGAAGCTGGATGCCCACGCACTGTTCGTTGTAGATCAAGGCCATGATGCCTTCGAGGTCCTCGGTCAGATAGTTGAGCTCCTCGCTGAGGTCGCCGCGGGGGATGGAGTATTGTTCGTAGTTGAGGTCGTCGAGAAAGTGGACTTCGGCCGGGTCGGCGTACATGAACTTCACTGCCCGCTTCTGGAAATCGGCTTCCGCCAGCGATTCGCCGCCGCGGAGGGTGATGTCCACCTTTTGCTTGGTGATGAGGTTGCGGCCACGGTACTTGTAGAAGGTGGCCGCCCCGCGGGCGGAGGGACTCTGCACGTTGATGGTTTCGATCATACACGGCGCCCCGTTGTAGTTGACGATATGACCGCGCTTGATGTCTTTGGCTATCATGGACTTGTCATTCCTCTTCCTGCAAGAGCACGCCTGCCTGCGGATCCACGGCGATGCCGCCGGTGAGCTTGGCCAAGGCGTTAAGCACTAACAGCAAAGCGCTCGGGTCGAGCATGGCATCGTCTTCGAACTGCTCTTCGCCTTCCTCGGGGACCTGCTCGAAGTGGAGCACGTCGAAGCGGCCGTCGTATTGCCGGATCTCGCTCCAGGGGACGGGCGGCGGCACGTCGGCCGCCGACTTCTTCAGTTCCTTCACCAGTTCGGCCACTTGCTCCTGCACTTCTTCGCCGGCGGTGTAGCAGACGTCCAGGGCGGCAAAGTCGTCGGGCGAAATGACGGTCAGCGATTCGATCTGGTCCTGGTCGTCGGCGTTGAGGTTGATCAATTCATACCTGGCGCTCAGGGCCGCAATGGCCTTCGCCACCGTCTTGAGCCTGGGCCGCTTCTTGGCGTCGAAAAGGACGAAGTACGTCTCCCGCCAGCGGTAGCGGTTATCTTCAAACATCGACATGGCTGCACCTGTCGGTCGGTGATCTTTCGCGGCGCAAGGGGGACCGCCCCATTTTCGCGGCGGTCGAGCAGGCTCGCATGGCACCGTCTCCTGCGCCGCGAAAATCGAAACCGTCCCCTAATCGCTAAGTTGCTATTCCTTTTTGCCAGCCCTCGATGGCCGCCAAGGCGGCGTCGCGTTGTTCGCGGGTGCCCCAAACCGACTCGCCGCCGTCCAAGCGGATTTCATATTCCCCCTCCCGCTCGCACTCGGGCGAGCCGCAAAAGTGCGGCAAGTCCGACAACCAAAGGATGCGATACACCGGAACGTGCTTGTCGTCGACGATGCAAAAGATGGACATGGCCGGGAAGTCCTCAGTTGTTGTCGGCTATCGAATGGTTTCCTGTCTCACCGCGAGAGCAAGAGGCTGGCAATCAATACAATCGAGACGGCTTCCTGATAGGTGATCGAGCGAATCGGCACAAGCTTGGATATCAAGCGGCCCCAGAACTCCTTAATGAAAAAAGCCGAAATCAGCAGAACCACAAATACGAAAGCAGCGTCGAGGACACACGAGAGAATTACTCCTTCAATCGCCCACTTTCCTGCGGCAACGGCGGCTCCACCACTTGCCGAGAAAAGAAACTTGAAGATCCCAACGGCCGCCAAGAACAGAAACAGCAGGATGTTGAAGTCAACCGTAATAAGTCCTTCCTTGTTTGCATCCGACATCGCCTGGTTCCTTCTCCGAAATCTCCGGGCTCCGCAGCTAGCCGCTTCCCAACTCGATCGATCGCTCCGTGGCGGCTTCCACGGCCGCCATCAAGACCGCCCGCAGGGCGCCTGACTCCAGCGCTTGCAGCCCGGCAATGGTGGTGCCTGCGGGGCTGGCGACACGGTCTTTCAACACCGCCGGGTGCTCGCCGGTAGCCAACACCATTTGGGCGGCGCCGCGAACAGTCTTGGCGGCCATCTCGGTGGCCATGGCCCGCGGCAAGCCCATCTGCACGCCCGCATCGCTGAGGGCCTCGATGATAACGTAGACGAACGCCGGCCCCGAGCCGGACAGGCCGGTCACCGCGTCCAGAAGCTTTTCGTCCACCTGCCAGGCGGATCCCACCGCGCCCAGCAACCGGCCCACCAGCGCGGCGTCCTCGGCAGTGGCTTGTTGGCCCAGGCTGTAGGCCGAAGCGCCCTCGCCGACCAGGCATGGCGTGTTCGGCATGACGCGAACGATCCGCAGCCCCGGCCCCAGCCACTCACCGAGCGACTTCAGGCGAACCCCGGCGGCGATGGACACCACCAGCCGATCCGCGGAAACCTTGCCGCGCAGGCCGCCGGCCGCGCCCGGCACCTGTTGAGGCTTCACAGCCAGAAAGAGCACGTCTGAACGTGCCGCGACGGCGGCGTTGTCGTCGGTGGTCGGCGCGCCAACCACCTTGGTGAATCGCTGCCGGGCCGATTCGTCCGGGTCGGAGGCCAGCAGACGATCAGACGTGGTCAAACCGGCCTTGATGAATCCCTGCGCCAGCGCCGTGGCCATCTGGCCAGCGCCAATCAATCCGATCCGTTGCTCGAGCATAATTGCGTGTCATTCACGATGGGTGGGGTGCCGACGCCCCATTATGCTACGCGAAAACGACCCGTGCGACAAGAGAGCCCTAAGGTCATAGACATTACTCTGGCGCGGGCATGGCGAAATGGTATTGACCGGCAGGTGTATGAACGAGCAATTGTCCTTTTCCCATGCCGATGATTCGAAGACCCTTCGCCCTGGCCAAGGAGCGGCTGCTCTCGGTGACGTCGTCCGCCCGGGCAGCCGGCAGAACGATGTCGGCGGTCGTATTGGCGGGGATGGCAACACTCAAAGTCAGCTCGCCGCCGTCGATCTTCCACTGGGTGGCGACCCGGCCGTGGAGCGACCGGTAGGCGGCCTTGACCCAGGTTAGGCCGGGGGCCGGTTGCGGATGAATCCGCAACTGCTGGAAGCCCGGTTTGGCGGTATCAATGCCGGCCACCGTTCGGAACAGCCACTGTCCTACCGCCCCGAAGGCGTAGTGTGCGAACGAGTTCATGCCAGGGTCCTGAAAACCCTTCTCGGCGGTCCAGCCGTCCCAGCGTTCCCAAATGGTGGTGGCGCCGTACTTGATCGAGTAGCCCCAGGAGGGGAACGTGTCGTTCAAGAGCACCTTGTAGGCCAAAGCATTGTTGCCGGTGGCGGAAAGGGTGGGCATGAGCAGGCTTGTGCCGACGAAGCCGGTCGAAAGGTGATCGCCGTGCGACCTGATGTCATGGGCCAGGTAGCGAATGGCCGCAGGGCGCTTCTCGACCGGCAAGAGGTCGAACGCCAGGGCGAGCACGTAGCAAGTCTGCGTGTTGCCCTTGATGCGGCCGTCCGGCTTCAGGTAAGCCTTGTTGAAGGAATCCTTGATTTGTTGGAACAGCGCCCCGTACTTGCGGGCGTCGTCGGCCTTGCCCAGGATTTCGGCCGCCTTGGCGGTCAGGTAGGTGCTGTGGGCGAAATAGGCCGTCGCCAGCACGTCTTTCGGCGTGTCGGCCCGGATGGAAAGCCAGTCGCCATAGCCCTGGTTGGGCCGCAACAAATTCTTGCTGTGGTGGCGGCAATACTCGACCCACTTGCACATCGCCGGATAGTGTCTCGCCAGCAGCCGCTCATCGTTGTAGACCCAGTAGATCGTCGTCGGACAGATGGTGCCGGCGTCGGCCCAGGCCGCCGTGCCCCCGCCGGTGGCCACCACCCGCGGGGCCACGTCGGGAAAATCGCCGCTCGGACCCTGGGCGTCGTCCACGTCGACCAGCCATTTGGTGAAGAAGGCCGCCACGTCGGCGTTGCAGCAGGCGGCCCGGACGAACGCCTCGGCGTCGCCCATCCAACCCAGCCGCTCGTCGCGCTGCGGACAGTCGGTGGGCACCGACATGTAATTCGCCCGCTGCGTCCAGACGATGTTCTGATACAAGCGGTTGACCATCGGGCTGGAACACTCGAACGAACCAACCAGTGGCACATTCGAGTTGATGGCGATCCCGGTCACAGCGTCCAGGCCGGGCTTGCCCGGATAGCCGGTCACCTGCACGTAGCGGAAGCCGTGGTAGGTGAACCGCGGCTGCCAAAGTTCCGTGTCCGTGCCCTCCAGAATATAGGTATCAGTTGCCCTGGCGCTGCGGAGATTGGCGGTGTAGATCGTGCCGTCGGGATTGAGCATCTCGGCGAAGCGCAGGACGATCTTCGTCCCTTTCGGTCCGCGCGCCCTCAGCCGGGCGAAGCCGGCAAAGTTCTGGCCCATGTCGAACACGTAAGTACCCGGCCGCGGCTCGGTGATTTTGACGGGTTTCAGGATGCCTGTTTGCTGCACGGTCACGCCGGGGAAGGCTTGAAAGAACTTGGCGCCGCTCGAATCGGCGGCCGTCACCGCCTGCCACGCCTGGTCGTTCAGGCCCGGTTCATCCCAACCACCGATCTCTCGGGTGGCGTCGTAGGTCTCGCCGGCGAGGAACTCGCCCTCGATATACGGGCCAAAGACCGTCTTCCAGGTGCCGTCGGTGGCGACGGTTTGAATCGTGCCATCGGCCAACTCGATCTCGAGCTGGGCGAATAGCCGCGGCTTATTGCCGTAATGGAAACGCTTGCGGTCCCAGGCAATCGGGTCGGCGTACCAACCCCCGGCCAACACGCCACCGATCGCATTCGGGGCGTTGGAACGAACGAGCCTGGTCACGTCGTAGGTGTTGTAGTAAACGCGTTTGCGGTAGTCGGTCCAGCCGGGGGTGAAGTAGTCATCGCCCACCGGTTGGCCGTTGAGGTGCAAACGGTAGTTGCCCAAGGCGCTGGCGTACACCGTTGCCCGGCGGACGTTGCCCTTTACTTGGAACTCTTTGCGGAACAGGGGGCAGGCCAAGGGAGTGTTGGAGTCGGCGGGCTTGGGCGCCGCGGCATCGGCTCGGGGCCGGTTGGGATAGGTCATAGGGCCGTCAACGCCGATCCACTTCGCCTTGACGTCTTCCGGCTTCAACAGCCCCAGGGTCCACACCGCCGGGCTGCTATAGGACCCAGCCTTTTGGTCGGCATCCCACAGCCGCACTTTCCAGTAGCACCGCATTCGCGATTTCAGCGGTTTGCCCGCATAGCTGATCTGGGCCGACTTATCGGAGGCCACCTTTCCGCTATCCCACAGGTCGCCCTGGCCGGAGACAAGAATCTGGGGCGTGCTGGCCACAAGGATTTGATAGGCGGTTTGCGCGGCCCCGCGGCGATTATCGTTCATTTCCCAAGAGAGCCGCGGCCGGACGATGTCGATGCCCAGCGGATTGACGCGGTACTCGCAGCGCAGGTAGGCGGCCTGGGCGGGACCCTCGGCGGCTTGCAACGATCCGTTTCGAGTCCACGCAAGCAAGGCAACGCATGTGATCAAGATTGGGCATAGAACTCGCATTTCACGCCTCCTTCCAAGAAACGTAGGGTGGGTCGAGCGCAGCGAGCCCCACCGCACAGTATCTTTCGAAAGTTGGTGGGGCTCGCCGCGC
>JAJYGU010000137.1 GCA_021784975.1 Planctomycetota bacterium | reverse complement strand
AAGGGCCGTTCTACCAAATGTCGGTATCGCGCCAGCGACTTCTCGGTCAGGAACCGACTCATCCGCGCGCGGGGGATTGCCAGAATTTCGGGCCGGATGAAACTGCTTGCCTCGGCGGCCCGGCTGGCGGCATTCATATACCGCCCGCGCATCCGCTGATACGGGCCGGCGGTGGTGTCTTCTGCCGTCTTCAAGAAGGCGTAGGTGCCGAGCCGTTCGCCGCGGCGGTCGAACTGTTCGTCGAACTTCAGGCAGGCGGCCAGCGTCTCGGGACTTTTGCCAAGCGTGCCGCGAAACCGGCGGTAGCCGGCGATCTGCTTCTCCCATGCCAGGAAGGCCTTTTCCCAGGCCGCGTCGTCGGCAAAGAGGCGGGCGAGATCCCAGGTGTCGGCCGGGTTAATCTGATTGCGGGGAAGCAGTTTCTTGATGGCGGTCATGTGAGTCGGTTTAATCCGTTTTTCCAGCAGTGCGAAGCAAGGCTCAAACTATCCGCGATGGCCATTATACGGAGGGACTCGACCGGCGAAATGGGTTCGGGCGGGCGGCATACCTCACATGGAATTTCAAATATAACCCATGTGTGGGATGCAAGTTCCGGGCCGTATCCGGTATGTTGTTAGCAGTGAGTTAAGCGATGATTTGATACTGAGAGAAGAGACCATGTGTATCCTCGCCATTCTGTACCGCGTGGCCCGTGGGACACCGATTCTGGTGGCCGCCAATCGCGAAGAGCGCTTCGATCGGCCGACGCAGTATCCCAAGATTCAGTCGGGGTTCCCGCGGGTGGTGTGCGGCATCGATCGCCAGGCCGGCGGAACCTGGCTGGGAGTGAACCAATACGGCTTATTCTGCGCGGTCACCAATCGGCGCAAGCTGCGGCTCCCGCTGGAACCGCGCTCGCGGGGCACGCTGTGCCGCGAGTTGCTCGATTTCCGCACTGCCCGCGACGCGGCCAACTATGCTGCCAAGGAATTGGCCACCGGGGCCTATGCGGGGGCGAATTACATTTGTGCCGATGCTCGGCACGCCATGGTGGTCCACGGCGGCGACCGGCTGAGGGTGGTCGAGTTGTCGTCCGGCCTGCACGTCATTAGCCGTGGCGACGTGGATGCCTACGGCGACGAGCGGGAAGAGTTTGTCCGCCGCATGCTGGAGTTGCACACGCTGGATTCGGCCGTGACCTTTCTGGCCGTGGCCAGCCGCGTATTTTCACGGAAAATGGATCAGGCCGGGCGGCGGGGCGTGGTGCTGACCGGCAGCGAGTTCGGCACCGTCTCCTCGACCTTGCTCTCCCTGCCACGGAAGATTCAACAGGCGATGTACCAGTATGCCCCCGGTCCGCCGTGCGATTGCGCCTACGACGACCTCTCGGCCCTGTTGCGCCAAGTGCTCTCGGCGGAACGCAGCCGGAAGTGCCGCGAGGCCAACGGGCACGACGGCAAGACCCCCAGCAAATCGCGGGCCCGGCCCAAGGTCGCCGCATCGCAACCGGTCAAGAAAAAGAAGTGATCGGCATGTCGGACTCCCGCATGGGCGTTTGGTTGATCGGGGCCAAGGGGGGTGTCGCGTCCACCGCGACGGTCGGCTTGATCGCTCTCAAAGAGCGGCTCATCCCGCCCGTCGGCCTGGTCAGCGAGTTGCCCCAATTCCAGCCGCTGGGCCTGATCGACTGGGGCAACTTCGTGGTTGCCGGGCACGAAATCCGGGCCGTGCCGCTGATCCACGAGGCCCGGCGATTGGCCACCGAGAGCCACACCACGACGGTCGAGGTGATTGAAACCTGTCGGCCGGCCTTGGAGCAGATCGAGGGACGAATCCGGCCGGGCACGACCTATCAGGTGGGGCCGGCCATCGCGGCCCTGGCCGACGCGGACCTGCCTCGCAACGAAACGCCGCGTCAGATCGTCGATCGCCTGGGCCGCGACATGCGGGAGTTTGCCCGCCGCGAGCAGTTGGCGCATGTGGTAGTGGTCAACGTGGCCTCCACGGAGCCGCCGGTCGATGCGGCACGGCTGCCGCCCACCTGGCCGGAATTGGAACAGACGCTGGATATCGGCGGGCCCTGCCCATTGCCGGCGAGTTCGCTTTATGCCGTCGCGGCCCTGGACGCCGGTTATTCCTACATCAACTTCACTCCTTCCCTCGGTGCCGCTCCGCCAGCCATTCAGCACCTGGCGGTCCTTCGGGGGACGCGGCACTGCGGCTGCGACGGCAAGACCGGCGAGACGCTGTTGAAGAGCGTGTTGGCCCCCATGTTCGCCCGGCGAAACCTGCGGGTGATGAGTTGGGTGGGCCACAATATCTTCGGCAACATGGACGGCCAGGTGCTCGACGATCCGGCCAACAAGCGGGCCAAGGTCGCCAGTAAGGATCACCTGCTGGGCGAAATTCTCGGCTACCGGCCGAAGACGCTGGTGTCGATCGAGTTTGTTCCCGATTTGGGCGACTGGAAGACCGCCTGGGACCATATCCATTTCGCCGGCTTCCTGGGGGCCCCGATGACCTTGCAGTTTACCTGGCAGGGCTGCGACTCGGTCTTGGCCGCCCCCTTGGTGCTCGACCTGGTCCGCTTCACCGAGCTGGCCTGGCGGCGGGGCGAGGTGGGGCCGATGAACCATCTGGCCAGCTTCTTCAAGAGCCCGTACGGCGCCGCCGAGCACAGCTTCGACCGCCAATTCCAGGCCCTGGAACAATGGGCCGCCAACGGCCAGGGGTGACCCAGCCGATGAACGACGAAGATCGCACCAGCGCTGAACCACTGTCGCAAGAGCTGGTCCCCGCGCGGCGGAGCACGAGCCAGGCGACTCGCGACTATTTGGAATTGATGCGGTTGCCCAATGTCTTCACCGCCATGGCCGACGTGGTGATGGGCTTCTTCTTTGTCCAATCCGTGGACAGCCAGGCCGACGCCTGGGCCTTGGCCCTGTTGATCGCCGCCTCCAGCCTGCTCTACATCGCCGGCGTGGTGTTCAACGACGTGTTCGACATCGACCTCGACCGCGTGGAACGGCCGCACCGGCCGTTGCCCTCGGGGCGGGTCTCGATTCGGGCAGCCAGCCGGCTCGCTTGGAAGGCACTCTTGTTGGGCGTCTTGGCGGGCGCCGGGGCGGGCTACTGCATGGGCCACTTCCGGCCGTTTGTGGTCGCCGCCTTGTTGGCGGTTAGCATCCTGCTCTACGACGCCCGGCTGAAACGCACCCCGCTGGGCCCGTGGACCATGGGGGCCTGCCGCATGTTCAACGTGCTGTTGGGCATGAATATCGTCGACTTGCCGTTGCCGCCGTCCGGCTGGCTGGTGGCCGGCGGCATCGGGGCCTACATCACCGGCGTCACCTGGTTCGCCAGAACGGAGAACCAGCGCAGCGACCGGCGGCAACTACTGCCGGCCATGCTGGTGGTGCTGCTCGGGGTGGGCATGCTGGGCTGGCTGCCCCGCTGGTCGCCGCAGCTCATCCCCGTCTTGCAGCAGGCGCCCAGCCGCTGGTATCTGCTGATCGGCCTGCTCGCCTTGCCTATCGCCTGGCGGTGCCTCTCGGCGCTCTTGGAGCCTGCCCCCGAGCGGGTCCGCATGGCCGTCGCCCAGTGCATTCTCTCGGTGGTGATCCTGGACGCGGCCGTATGCTACGCCGTCCGCGACCTGATCTCCGCCATCGCGGTGCTCCTGTTGTTGGTGCCGGCAACCTTGCTGGGCTGGTGGATCGAGTTGACCTGATGTTCTTGGGTTACAACACCAACGGACTGGCGCACCACGATCTGTTCGACGCCGTGGCACTGTTGGCCGGGATCGGCTACCGCGGCGTGGCCATTACCATCGACCACCACGCGCTTTCGCCGCGTCGCAACGATACCCGCCGGCAACTCGGCCGGCTCCGCGGCCTGTTGGCACAACATAGCATGCGGTCGGTGATCGAAACCGGGGCCCGGTTCTTATTGGACCCGCTCCAAAAGCACGAGCCGACGCTGCTTTCGGCGGGCCGCCGCCGGCGGATCGAGTTCTACCGCCACGCCATCGACTGCGCCGCCGCCCTGGGAAGCGATTGCGTGTCGTTGTGGTCGGGCGCTCTCAAGGAGGCGATGCCACGGTGCGAGGCGATCGACCGGTTAGTGGAAGGACTGCATGAGGTCGCGGAGTATGCCGCCGGGCAGCCAGTACCCATCGGCTTCGAGCCCGAGCCGGGCATGTTGATCGACTCGATGGCCGCGCTGGCTGAGCTTTGGCCGCGGATCGGAGCCCCGAACCTCGGCGTGACCCTCGACGTCGGCCACCTGCAATGCCAGACGGAAACGCCCATCGCGGACGTCATCCGCGGCTGGGGTCCGCGGCTGGTGAACGTCCACCTGGAAGACATGCGCGCCGGCAAACACCAACATCTCATGTTCGGCGAGGGCGAGATCGACTTTCCGCCCGTGCTGCGGGCGCTGACCGAGGCGGGCTATGGTGGCGGCGTCTACGTCGAACTGAGCCGCCATAGCCGCGAAGGCCCCGCCGCCGCCCGCCGGGCGTTTGAGTTTCTTGCCGCAAGAATGCCAAAAAGGTGACCGTTCACGGGGGACTGTCCCAATTTTTGTGGCAGGAGGCCACAAAAATGGGACTGTCCCCCTCTGCGCACCCCTTCAGCCTGACACCGATTGACAGAACGTCCGGGAAACGAGAACATTGATATCGGGAGGCAGTGCTTCAGAGACCCTGTGCGGGGCGGTTGCGATGGATGCGAATACTTCTTCTCTCTTCGATCTGACCCCTTCCGAGAAGCTCCAACTCGTGGAGGATCTCTGGGATGACCTGGCGTCCGAGCCGGACGCGGCCCCGTGCACGACTGGCAGAAGGAGGAGCTCGCACGGCGAAAGGCCGATCTGACCAACCACCCGGCTTCAGCCCTTGCTTGAGATGAAGCCAAGCGCAGAATCCGGCGTCTCTATGGCCGCTAGACTCAGCTATGCCGAAACCACTGATCTTGCTCTCCGTCCCCGCCCTGCGCGAAAAAGACGTAGCTTCCATGCCGAGGCTGCGGAGCCTGGTGGCCGGCGGAGAGATTGCCCAGTTGACGCCGAGCTTTCCCTGCCTGACCTGCCCGGTGCAGGCCAACATGACCACCGGCAAACGGCCCGACCGGCACGGGATCGTGGCCAACGGGCTGTATCGGCGGGACCGGCGGCAGGTCGAAATGTGGACCGCGCCGAACGACTGCATCGCATCGGTGCAGGTTTGGGACTTGCTCTCGCACCACGCCGGCGGGCTGATCTCGGCCGTATGGTTTCCGCTGCACAGCAAAGGTTGCGAGGCGGATTATGTCTGTACGCCCGCCCCGATCCACCATCCCGACGGCTCGGAGTCGCTCTGGTGCTACACCCGGCCGTTGGAACTCTACGGCGAATTGCGCGACGCGATGGGGCATTTTCCGTTGATGAACTACTGGGGCCCGATGGCGGGCATTGCCGGCAGCCGCTGGATCGCCCAATCCGCCGTTTTGGCCGCCGAACGCTGGCAGCCCGACTTCTTCTATATCTATCTCCCGCATCTGGATTACGCCGCCCAACGGACGGGACCGGATAGCGATCCGGCCCGCGCCGCCGTAGCCGAACTCGATGATCTGCTCGGCACGCTGGCCGACGGCATGCATAAAGCCTACGGCGATGAGCTGTTTTGGCTGGTGGCCGGCGAGTATGCCATCACGCCGGTCGACCACGTAACCTACCCGAATCGCCTCCTCCGCCAGGCGGGCCTGCTGGCCGTTCGCCAAGAAGACGGGAGCGAATACCTCGACCTCGAGCGCAGCCATGCCTTCGCCATGGTCGATCATCAGGTGGGGCACGTGTTCCTGAGCGATCGCGACGCACATCGCGCCGAGAAAGTTGCGGGTTTATTTCGCTCGAAGCCGGGCATCGCCGAGGTGCTGGTGGGCCCTGAGCGAGCCCGCTATCACCTCGATCATGCCCGTAGCGGCGAAGTGATTCTGATCT
>JAJYGU010000192.1 GCA_021784975.1 Planctomycetota bacterium | reverse complement strand
AAACTGGTCCTGGTGGATGCCTGCCGGAACGACCCGCGCCAAGCCGGTCAGAAAGGCGTGTTGCCCAGCGAGGGGGTGAAGCAGTTTGCGGCGTCGCTGGAGCGGCCGCCGAAGGGGATCTTGATGCTTACCAGTTGCGCGCCGGGCCAGATTTCGATGGAGGACCAAGACTTCGGCCACGGGGTGTTCATGCATTTCTTGTTAGAAGGTCTGGAAGGCAAAGCCGACGCCGAAGGCAAAGGCCGGGTCTCGCTCGTCGATCTCTACGGGTATGCCAATCGTGAAACCAAAGCCTATGTAATGCGCAAGTTCAACGGCACCCAGACGCCGGCGCTGAAAGGCGATCTCAACGATGATTTCGATATTGAGACCGGACCGAGCGTGCCTTGGTTGCTCAACGCGGCCCTGAAAGCCGCACGCTACAAAGCTGATCCCACCAAAACGGCTGCGGCCCTAGCCTCCGTCGCCGAATTGCAAGCCGATTCGGGCGACGTACATGGCGCCCTCAGGACCTTTGAAGAAGCGCTCCAACTGGCCGGGGGCCTGAAAGCTGAAAGCAGATCACATGTTCTGGCGGACATTGCCAAGGCGCAGGCGCAAGCCGGGCTTGTTGAGCAGGCCGTGGCTACGGTGGAGCAAATGCCAGATAAGGACGAAGACACCTTCATTGTCATTGGCGCGGCTTTGGCGCGCACCGCGCACGCCACGGACGCCGCCGCCGCCTTTGCGGCCGCAACGGACCTTGCCGTGAAGCGGGTCTCAAGTGCGACCGAAATGAATCGTGCGAGCGCGGCACAGAGAGTTATTGGGGCACTACTGCATGCACAGCAGTTTACACAGGCGCTTCGAGTAGCAGACGTGGTTCGCGGGAACGACAAGGGCGATGCCGTGAACGTGTTCGTTTTGGCAAGGTGTGCCGCGGAGCAGGCGCGTAACGGGGATCGAGATGGCTCGACACAAACGCTGTCGCGAGCGTCTGAGATGGCATCACGTTTGGGTGGCAACCTGTGGTGGTATGCTCCGTACGATCGGCTTGCAGCCGCCGCGCTAGCCCGTGCTGGGAAAGCGGAAGCATCACGTAGGCTTTTTGAACGCTGTCTCCAGAGCGCGCGACGCGAAACTCGAACCAGAGCGCTGCGTTTTATTGATATTGCACGTTACCAAGGATACGCACACGATACTACCGGTGCGTTGGCGACGCTCAGAGAAACGCTGGAGATGGTAAAAGCGAGCAGTGTCAGCGAACCCGCAGACATCGGTTCTAGGGTGTCCAACCTTGCGACAATTGGCGCCCTGCAGGCGCTAGCTGGTGATCGGCAGAGTTCCGCCGCAACCCTCCGTGAGGCCCGGAATAAGCTGGCCGGCATGTCTGAAGGATTTCAGAAAATAATGCCCACATTCAACTTAGCCGGCGCGGAATCCCTTGCTGGGGACTTCGTCGTCGCGATCCACACTGCTGGGCCGACGACCGACGGGCAGACGATGTGCCAGACGATAGAGACCGTGCTCAGCGAACTATGGAGGCAGGATGCAGCGGTCGAGGTCCGTGATGCGGTTTATCGCGCTGCCTTGCGCGCGTCGCAAAGGATCCCCGACGCATCCTCACGAATCGAAGCGATGAGAACGGTTACATTTGCAAGGAGCGTCGATGATCTCCCGCGAGCCTTGAAACGACGCCTCGCCGTGAGCGGGGTGATGGCCTGCACTTTGTACCACTGCCTCGTACGGCCAGGTCCGCGGTACTTTCAGGCGTTCGCGCTCGCCCGCGACGCACACTACTCTGAGGCTGTTGCAAGTGCCGATGATCCGGCCCATCAGCCCTATGAATGCCAATTTTATTGTGGCATCGTCCGAGGCGTACTGGATGCACGAGGGATCAAGTGCAACCTCGACCTAGATCGCTATGATGAATGGGGCGACTGCTTCGCGGGGGACCTAGACTATCAGAAATGGGTCAACTACTGAGCTTTGACACCGAGATCCTAAGGCGTATGCGTCAGACATTGAGGGGCGCGGCAGATCCGTCCATAACGTTCCAAAGAACGGGACGACGGTGCGTCGCCGACGCACCCTACGGCGGACCGCGGCAAGTTCTTCAGGCAACCCGTTCAAGGAGGTGAATTGTGTCGTTGAGAGCTATTTGTGTTTCTCTCTCATTAACCGCCGTCAGTTGCAGCATGGTTAGTGAACGGATATTTTCGGCCGAGCCGACCGCGGCCCGGAAGATTTTGGACGATTTCTATCGCCAGCATCCGCCACGGCCAAGCGAGCCGATCTTGCGGCAGCAGGAGAAGGCCATCCACGACTGGGCAAGGAGCCAGTCGAGCAAGCTGGCTTCGCAGGTGGGCGGCTCGATTGGAGAGCTTCTGCGGACGGCCGAGGAGCCCGCAAAATCGCCGCCGCCCGGCGGCGTTTCACGGCCGAAGGGGACAGTCCCATTTTCGCCGCCTCCTGCCACGAAAATTGGGACAGTCCCCATGGCGGACGAAAGGGGGACAGTCCCATTGTCGCCGCCCACCAACGCGACCCGCAAGCGGGTGCCCCCGTCGGTGCCCGCCGCGAAAATTGCGACAGTCCCCGTGAACGGTTACCTCACGCCGCAGCAAATCGAATCACTCACAAAAAGCGTCGACGATGCTACCCGCAAGCTGCTGAGCCAAAGGGGGACAGTCCCATTTTCGCTGCCGACCAACGCGACCCGCAAGCGGGTGCCCGCGTCGGTGCCTGCCGCAAAAATCGGGACAGTCCCCGTGGGCCAAGGCGGGACAGTCCCCAACGAGTCCAACCGCGTGGCCAACAGCGGTAACCCCGATGTCGCGCCGCCGGCCAAGAACTCGCAACCGCTGAGTGGCACGCTCGACACACTCGGTCCCTTGAAGTTTCTCATCCCCGACGGATGGATCGTTGAGCGGCGCGATCCGACCTCTCTGCTCTTGCGGCCGCGCGAGCCAAGACTCGGCTACACCTACATCGCCATCGCCCGCCACCCGGGCGGCGCCATGCACCCCTACACGCCGGAAGGCGTCCGCCAATATGTGATTGACGGAATTACCGAAGGCGGGGTGCGGGACACTCCGCACACCTCGCAGACGATCGCCGTGGGCATCGAGAAGCGTTCGGCCGTCTGGCTCGGTTCTTCCGTGGGCGGACGCACCATGCAGCACGTCTTTGTGGCCTGTTCCGGCGGCATCTACATGATCTCCACGAATTACGACCCCGGCGATCGAAACACGCCGCGCGACTACGAGCACCTCCTGCAATCGCTCACGTTTGGCGATTCGAGGGCGAAATTACCCGAGGCTGGTCCGCGCGAGCCGCCCGCGGCGACAAGCAGCGGTAGTAGCGAACCAGCAACCGCCCCGGCCGCCAACGTTGCCACCACTCATCAGCCGAGCAAGGAAGAGATTGAGGCGGTTGCCCAGAAAGTGAGCGAGGAGTTTGCAACATTCCTCCGCAACAGGTCGGCGGCACAGTCCAATTCCGGGCCTGGGCCGGCGGTGCAGGAAGACATGCAGGCCCTTGAAAACGCGGCACGACGGGGAGATTACGTCATGCAGCAGTGCACCTGGGGCGTGGGAGAAATCATCGAACGCGAGCATTTGCCCTATCCCAGCTTGCCTTCCGTGCGGGCCGCCCGCCTGTGGTTCAACGGCAAGTTTCCCCAGGGGCAGACGCCACAACCAGGCGCCATTATGGTGCTCAACGCCTGGGGCCACGCCGTTGACGGCCACGTGGGAGTGGTCCAGAGCGTTCACAGCGAGGGCGGCAGAGTAGTCTCGTTCACGGTTGAACATTGGAACTGGGATAACAAGGGTGGGCACTTCACGACGGCGTTCGAATTCTCCGGGCACAACTACGGTGCTTCGGAGGACCAGGCGATCCATGTTCTTGGTGGGACGCGCGATCTGCCTTTGCGGGGCTTTATCTATCCGCCGCAGTAGGACACTGGCAAAGGTGCGGGTGCAGCGTGCCACTGGCATGTGGCGTAGTAGAGCGACGAGGTTATGGCAAGAATCAAGAGATGCAAGATGAGGTGCATGAGACCGCTCCCTGTTGCGATCCTTCTGGTTACTTGGCTTGGTGCGTTTGCGTGCTCTACTGCCCACGGTCAAGAAACCTCAGCGCGGATCCACCTGCTGGTGGTGGCCGACACCAACGATCCGAAGATCGGGGAGTCGGTCAAAGCGGACTTGAAGGCCGTGCCGGAGGTCTTCCGCGGCAACGTGCCGGACTGGCAATTGCACGTCGAGACCATAAGCGGATTGAGGGTGCGGCCCGAGCGGATCGTGGCAACGATCCAGCGGATGAACATTCAGCCCGCTCGCGACACGATCGTGTTCTATTACTCCGGTCATGGTGGATACGATCAACAGGCCCGGGAGCACGTCCTGTATCCTCACCGCCGGCCGCTTGCCATGAGGGCGATCAGGGCGGCCCTCGAACAGACGCAACCCCGCCTCGCGGTCGCCCTCACCGACACGTGCAGCAACTTCGTCTCGGTTGCGGTGGCGGAGGCGGCAATCTATCCCCCCCCAACGCGGATATCCGCGGCGTTCAAGTCGCTGTTCCTCGATCCAACCGGCTTCGTCTTTGTCAGCAGCACCAAGCCCGGCCAGGAGGCCAAAGGCGGGCTGTCCGGTGGATTTTTTACCTTCACGTTTCTGAAATTCGTTCACGGGCATCACGATCGGACCTTGAGCTGGTCCAGCGTCGTGGCCAATGTCAACGACGCAATAGAAACGGGGCTCGCCAGGGTGACCCGTCAAACGGCCTACCTGGCCGCCGCCGGGTCAAGAGGCAACGTTGCCGGGACAGTCTCCAGCACTCCTGATAATACGGCGGCCAACACGGCCCCCGTAGCTCCGTCCGAGAGTCCGGCCACGCCGCCGGCTGAGCCGGACAGCAGCCCGTCGCCACCGGGCCGCCTGCGCTTCGGCATCGTCGCCGATCGCACCGCGAGCAGCGCCGGGCTCAACGGCGTAGAAGTACTGCGGGTGGAGCCGAACTCGCCGGCAACGTCGTTGCGCGGACGCGACGGCCAACAATACCGGCTGGTGCCCGGCCGGGACGTTATCACCCACGTGAACGGCGACCCGGTCACCACCAACGCGGAGATTGTTGCGGCGGTCGCTCGTTCACCGGCGAACATGGTGGTCCGCGTGCATGACCTGCAAGCCGGCAGCGCCGCCGATTACGACGTCAACCTGGCGAGTGCGAATGGGCCACTGCCGGATGCTGCCCCATCCGTTCCCGGTTCCGTAAATCCGCCGAATGAGCTTCAGCCGCAGGCACATCCGGTTGCGCCTGCCGGGGACCGCTACGCGGCCATTGCCCTCTCGGCGTCCACGTCGCGATACGGTTGCGCATGGGGTTACAGCACTCAGTCGGAAGCCGAAGAATCGGCCAAGTCCGGTTGCAATTCGAGCGATGCCCGGATCGTCATCTGGTCGAGAAACTCTTACTGCGCCCTGGCCTTCGGCCCGTTGCGAGTTGCCTGGGGGGCAGCATGGGCTGAGACGGCGGAAGGGGCGGCGCACAAGGCCATCGAGAACTGCGGCCAGCATACCCGTCTTTCCCCGCGCGTTGCAGTCTGCGTGTCGGCCAGCGAGGGCGTTGTACAAAAAGAAGCGGAAAGGTAGGGGTATCACCATGTGGCGACGCTACGCGATTGCGATTTCCCTAGCGATGCTTTCTGCGGGCATGACGCCGCGATCCGCCTTCGCCCAGGAACGGAACGTGCTCGTCGAGCCAACCAGCCGCAAGCAGACTTGGGCAATCGTCATTGGCATCGAGCAATATCAGGCCGCCCCACGATTGGCATGCTCCATCCGCGATGCAGACTTGTTTGCCGAAACGCTATCGACCGTCGGACGTGTGAGCCCGACGAACATCCTCCATGTGACCGACAGGAGTCGGTTGAAGCCGGACTGCGAAACGTTGCGCCGGCAGATCGATGTTTGGCTCGCCAAGCCGGGAGAATGCGACACGCTGCTGTTCTTCTTTAGCGGCCACGGCCTGTGGAATCCCGCCAACGGGC
>JAJYGU010000053.1 GCA_021784975.1 Planctomycetota bacterium | reverse complement strand
GGATGTCCAGCTTGCCGTCGTTGTTGAAATCGGCCACGCAGCACGCCTCGCTGCGAAAGTGCCCGATGCGATGGGCCACGAATTTCACCCGCTCCGGCGGAATGCCTTCCGCAGCGTGCAGCGGGCCGAGTCGGAGTCCGAACAGCACAATCAGACCGACCGTCACGCCCGAACCGAGGGATCGCATCCAACGGTCTCCTTTCGTTGATTAACCGCAGAGGACGGGAGAGAACGCAGAGGAAAAATGAAAGATGAAAACTGCCAAATCACAGCCGAATAGGCTTCCTTCCGCCTTCCGCCTTTATCCCTGGTCTTGCCGCTGCTCCTGGGGCCGGCACGGTGCCAGCACTTCGTTGAGCCGCTTCATCTCGGCCTCCAATTGTTCGATCGCCGGCGGGGCGTTGGCCAGACTGCCGGAGAGCCCAATTTCCTCGACGCGGGTGACGGCCTGCGCGGCGGCCGGCGAGCCGAGATAACCCACCGTCGATTTCAGCCGATGGACTGCACGCACCAATTCCACGGCATTACCCTCAGCCAAGGAAATCCGCATTTGCCTCAACAAACTCGGAGACTCCTGGAAGAAAAAGGCCACCATTTCGTCGAACATGGTGTCGTCGTAGCAGCGTTTGCGGGCTGCTTCGAGGTAGCGGCCATTCTCGTGGGCCGGATCGAGGCGGGCCTCGGCGGTGGCGTATCTCAATCGCGGTCTTCTGCCCGACTTTGGAGCCCGCACCGCTTGGTTGCTTGTGCCTTGATCGGCGAGGCCTTCTACCATGCGGATCAGTTCCTCGGCCCTGAAGGGCTTGCCGAGATAATCGTCGAAGCCCGAAGTAATGCACCGCTCCACGTCTCCTTTCATGGCATAAGCGGTCATGGCCACCAGCGGCGGCCGACGCTCCGCAGGGTCCAGTTTCCGTATGGCCACCGCAGCCTGAAAGCCGTCGACCACCGGCATCTGCACGTCCAGTAGGATGACGTCGAAATGCTGCTGGGTGGCGGCGTCGACCGCCTCACGGCCATCGTTGGCCAGCGTCACCTCGTGCCCGCGCTTCCGCAGAATGGCGGCCACGAGCTTTTGGTTGGGGGGCACATCTTCGGCCACCAGCACGTGCAAGGGCCGCGTGGTCCGGCTGGCCAAGAGATCATGGGCCGCCTCCCTGCGAACCACCGGGCCGGCGGCAGCAGGCGCGGGCTTCAGCCGGACGGTACAGTAGAACGTGCTGCCTGCGCCAAGGCGGCTCTCCACCCATATTTTGCCCCCCATCAGTTTCACCAGGTCGGCCGAGATGGCCAATCCCAAGCCGGTGCCGCCGTAAGAGCGGGTGGTGGACGGGTCGGCCTGGGTGAAAGGGGCAAAGATCTTCTGCTGCTCCTGAGCAGAAACGCCAATCCCCGTGTCGGCCACGGAAAACAATAAACCAACCTCCTCCTTGCTTTCCGACTGCTTCCGTACGCGGATCGTAACGCTTCCACGTTCGGTGAATTTGACGGCATTGCCCACCAAATTCACCAGCACCTGTCGCAGGCGGGAGGGATCGCCCAGAACGTTATCGGGCACGTCGTCCGAGAGATCGCCGCTCAGTTCCAGCCCTTTTTCTAAGGCCCGTACCGACATGCACTTCAGCACCTGGTTCACCGTCTTACGCAGACTGAAAGCCACCGACTCCAGTTCCAGCCGGCCTTCTTCGATTCGGGAGAAGTCGAGCAGATCGTTCAGCAACTCCAGCAGGCTTTCGCTGGACTGCATGACCGTTTCCAGGTAGTCGCGGACGGCCGGGCTCAACTCGTCGTTCAGCGCCAACTGCGTCATCCCCAGAATGGCGTTCATCGGCGTGCGCAGCTCGTGGCTCACGTTGGCCAGAAAGCGGCTCTTGGCCAGGCTGGCTTTCTCAGCGGCCTCTTTGGTGCGGGCAAGCTCCTCTTCCACCCGTTTGCGGGCGGTGACGTCGCTGATGGTCACCCGCCAACCGGCGGCCTTCCCCGACTCATGCGATTTGATGGGCATGATTTCCAGGTGCCCCAGGAACTCGGAACCATCGCCCCGGAGGATGGGCAGTTCACAGGTCTCCTTGGACGCCGATTGCAGGGCGGCCTGAAGATGGCGAGAACAGTCGTCACGGTGTCCCCGCGCCACCCACTTTGCCAGCCGGGAACCGACAAGTTGCTTTCGTTCGGCCACGAGCATCCCGGCCGCCGTCAGGTTGGCCTCCTGGATGGCCTGATCGAGGTTCACGCTGAGATAGGCCACCGGCGCGAACTGAAACAGATCGAGATAGCGATCGCGGGCCTCGGCCAGCCACAAATGCATGTCGCGGAGGTTCTCGTTCTGCATCTCCAGTTCCACTTGGTGGACTTGGAGTTCGTGCAGAAGTGCTCGCGGGTCTTTGCTGGCGGAGAGCGACTTGCGAGTCAGCAGTTTGGCCAGCCGTTGCTCAGCCTGGCGGCGGAGCAACGCTGATGGCTCGGGAGTTCCGCTCGTCTTCTTGGTTGGCATTGCCTCGGTCCCCTTGTGTCGCCAACTGCCCTGAAGCGGTAGACCCAGACCGCGATCGCTTGCTACTGACGAAGACACAGAGCGACTTCCAACATGATACCAACGATAGCGTAGGAAGAATACCCTCCGGGATACTAATTTGGCCTATCCTGTGGGAAGGGCCGGTGTATCACGGTGAGCCGATATGGCCTAATGGCGGAATCGCGAAAGGGCGAAAGCGCGAACGGTGCCGAATGTCCTGTTGACGGTGCTAACAACTCTATCGTTTTCGCGATTTCGCACTTTCGCCTTTTCGCGATTACACGCCCGCGATTCCGCCATTCAAGATGTGTCAGAATGGAGGATATACACAATAGACGTAGACTGAAGCAACTAGGACACATTGGCACCTTGTGGCCTCCGGGGGACGGTCACTGCCGCAGGTCCATCGCCAAGAGCAACTGGAAAGCAGCCGCGGGCATCCGGCACATGCGCGAGAAACAGACGCGGAGCGTACCCTCCCCGGCTGCGCGATAGTTCTCATGGGTAGAGATTGATCGCAACCGAAGGAGCAAGGTCGCTGCCAGCCCGTTGCCGCTCGGCGTGGGACTGTCGAAGTAGTCGGCTTTGCGAACGATGAGCGGCTCGTGATCTGCGGCAGTGTAGAAGAAGCCGCCGTGGTTCGGATCGGCGAATCGTGTGAGGATCTGCTCGGTTACCGCCACCGCCTGATCGAGCCGGGCAGGGGGGCCGCCGTTTTCGTAAAGCGAAATGAGGGCATTGCCCAGGCCGGCGTAGTCGTCGAGGTAGGCGTCGCACTTGGCCACTCCGGCCCGCCAGTAGTGCAGCAGGCGGCCGTCTTCGCGGAGACGGTTCCACAAGAAATCGGCTGCGGCGTCGGCTGCCCCCGTGTAACGAGGTTCGTCGAGCGCCCGGCCGGCTTGGGCCAGGGCATCAATTGCCAGGCTGTTCCAACTGACCAGCACCTTCTCGTCACGACCCGGACGGACACGCTTTGCCCGCGCCGCGAGCAACTTCTTCCGCGAGGCCGCCAGTTGAGCCGCTAACTGCGCGGGCTCGATTCCCAGCAGTTTGGCCTCAAGGTCCAAGGGACGCAGCAGGTTCAAGATGTTTCGGCCTTCGAAATTGCCGGCCTCGGTCACGTCGTACACCCGGCAGAAGAGCCGGCCGGCCTCGGACCCGAGCGCGGCCTCGATTTCGGCGGGCGTCCAGAGATAGAACCAGCCTTCCCGCCCCTCACTATCGGCGTCTTCGCCGCTGTAAAAGCCTCCCTGCGGATCGGTCATGTCGCGCAACAGGTAATCGAGCGTTTGCCGAGCGACGGCGGCGTAGGCCTCTTGGCCAGTTGCCTGCCACGCCTCCAGGTAGCAGACCGCCAGCAAGGCATTGTCGTAGAGCATCTTTTCGAAATGCGGCACGAGCCAACGCTGGTCGACACAATAGCGGTGAAAACCGCCGCCAAGCTGATCGAACAGTCCGCCGGCAGCCATGCGGTCCAGCGTAGTGGTGGCCATCCGCAGCAGCTCCTGGTCGCCCGACTGCTGCCAGCGCCGCAACAGCCAGCGCAGGGCCAACGGCTGGGGAAACTTGGGCGCCGGCCCAAAACCGCCCCATTGGGGATCGAAAGACCGCTGCAGCGTCTCTTGGGCCTTCTTTAACGGTGTGTCGTCCAGTTCTCTCGGTGCGACGGCCTTTGCCCTCTCCCCGGCTGCCTCATCTCCGGCCGAGGCGACTTGCCGCAACGCGCGGGTGATCTCGTGCCCCTGCTTGAGCACGTCCGGTCGGCGATGCTCCCAGGCGTCGGACACGGCCGACAGGATCTGGTTGAAACCGGCCATGCCGTCGCGGGCACGCGGCGGCCAGTAGGTCCCGCCAAAGAACGGCTCGCCGTCGGGCGTAAGAAACACCGATAGCGGCCAGCCGCCGCGGCCGGTCATCAGTTGCACCGCCTCCATGTAGATTTGATCCAGATCAAAACGCTCCTCGCGGTCGACCTTGATGCTCACGAACCGCTCGTTCAATAACCGGGCGATTTCCAGGTCCTCGAAGGCCTCATGGGCCATCACGTGGCACCAGTGGCAGGAAGCGTAGCCGAGGGAAAGGAAGATCGGCTTCTGTTCGGCCTTGGCCAACGCCAGCGCCTCAGCGCCCCACGGCCGCCAGTCGACCGGGTTCCCGGCGTGTTGCAACAAGTACGGGCTTAGCTCACGGGCAAGTTGGTTGGACATACGTTCTATGTCTTTGCACGTTGGCGCACCTCGGAAAACTTCCACTCGCGCACAATCGTTCCATCACGGAACACCTCCACCAATTGGTCTTCGCCGGGCTGGTCGGGCTTGACGGTTTGATAGCTTGGGCCATGCGGGCCTTCGGTCCTGACCAGCTTCATCCGTCCGCTCTTCGACCTTTTCCCAGGATCGGTGACCGGCTGTTTGAACACCTCGTGCTCGACGCCGCTCACGGTGACCGCCGCGCATTTGAAGGCGAACTTGAGGGTGTCGCGATTGAGCTTCTGCAAGAGCCCCCCGCCGGAGCCGAAGGCGATGTTGTCGACCGAATAGCCGGCCTTCTCCATTGCCTCCAGAATTCTGCCCAGGAGCTCGAAATCGACCCCGTCGCTCTGGATGACGCGGACATGCGGGTCCAGGACCTTGTAGCCCTTGGGGTTGACGGTATAGCCGAAGCGGTCGGCCAGGATTCCCAGGGCGTTGGGTGCGCCGGTCACCAGCACCTCGAGCGGATCGCCGGAGTCGAGACGGACCACCAGGCAGCCGTCGCGGGCAAGCACCCGATCGCGCAACGCCCCGCCCCAAAGGTCCCGGCAGGCCGCAAAAATATCGTAGCTATCGCTGACCACGGCCACCATCCCGTCGGGAAACTGATCGAGCATGTTTCGCATCGCCTGCACTTCGTGCTCCTTCCCCCAGGCGACCACGGTGGAATGCTCGGCGGCGGGGATGGAGGAGCCGGCCATGGGCGCTCCATAGTAATCGCGGGCAACGGTAATTCCTTCAAAGGTGTCGGTGCCCATAAAGCTTAGCAGGTGTGCGGCCGCCCCTACCCCGGCCGTCTCCACGCTGCTGACGCCGCGGAAACCGAAATCATGCAGCTTGAAATCAATCAGACCTGGATCGCCGGTGCGGTCCAGGGATTTCAGGATCAGCTTTCTCATCTCGCGGGACTGGGTGGCCACCGTGCAGCCGTACCACACCTGCACCAGGAGCGTCTCCAGGTAACTGGTCAGCCAGTAGCAGGCCGGGTCGGTGTTTTCCACCGTCATAAGCACATTGTGGCCGGGGACCGGGGTGCCCTCGGGCACCGCGCGGATCACCACCGGCAAGCAGCCGCCATGTTTCTCGAGAATCTGGTCCCAGCCCGTCCGATTGAACAGCGATCGGCCGCCAAAGTGCCGCCTGACTATCTCTGCGGCCTCGTCGATGGACTGCCGGCTGACGACCGGACCTTCGAGGTACTTTTTGAGGTAGTATTGCAGCCCGAAAAAGACCACCTCCGGCCACTTCCCGCCGCGGCTCTCGAAATAGGAGTAAACCC
>JAJYGU010000145.1 GCA_021784975.1 Planctomycetota bacterium | reverse complement strand
CAGGTTCATGCCCGCCTCGGCCAAGGCTTGAGCGATGGCGTGCCCCAGGCCCGGTTTGTTGTCGCCCTCGACCAGCAGCGTCGGGATAGACGACGGGCTGAGCCCGACCTCCCGAGCCGCCGTCATGGCCTTCTTTCCCGAGACGGGACAGGCCTCGACGACCGCCTCGCTAGCGTGGCCGGACTGCCGATAGCCCATCACTACTTGCAAATCCACTCCGGCCGCCGCCAGGGGGGCAAGCACACTGTCCAGCGTCCCCGGCTCGTTTTCGACCTCCACCCGCCACAGGGTAACCTTTTTGACAGCAACCGCCATGGTCATCCCTCCTCGTGAAAAATCCAAGAAACCATTGACTCGGCCCACCCCCGAAATAGATCACAGTCGCCCCTTCGGCCGCCACCTTGCTCGGTGGCGCGGCATCTGGCCAGCGACTGGGGCGCCAGATCCTCGGGGGCAGTCACGTCTGACTCTAAGTATATCCATGACCCACCATTAGTCACCCCGCCGTATCGGGGGTTTTGGGCGCGGATCCTGCATGACCCATATGATGGGTAATCCGGGCTACTGGCGGCAGAGAAAACCGCCGATGCATGCGAGATTGTTGACCTAGACTTGTTTGGATGGGCAGCAGCGGAGCCGATATCTGGAGCCAGCGTCTATGGTTCACATGTGGCAGCAGGTTACGCAATGTGCCAGCCGGATGGGGCCTCAGGGATGGGTCCTGGTGCTGGCGGCCATGATCGTGCTGGGGCTGGTTTGCTTGCGTGGCTACGGCTCCCGGTCGGGCTACTAGACGGAACATCGCAGGGGCCGGTACCGAATTTTGTGTTGAAGCGTGCGCAGAGGCGGTTGTGGGTTGCCAGGGGGCAAGAGGAGCCATACCAGCGATGGATTTTCCCAAGATTGATCCCGATCCCCGTGGCCTTGGCGGTAGTGTGCGCCCTGGGGTACTGGATCGGCAGACAGCAACTCCGGATGGGCAACGAGCTGCTGTCGCGGTCGCGGCGCGAGTTGAAGCGGGCCAAGGCGGTAGCCTGCGAGCTGGAAAAGATCGCCTGGACGGTCCGTCAAAGCCTGGCCAAGCACCACGCCAGCATCGCCCGCTTCAAAGATCGCCTCGGCAAGCTCAGCGGCAAGCAACAGCAGGCGGACTGGAAGGATTTGTGTCGCGAGGTCGAGGAAATCCTCAAGCCGACGCTTCAGTTGGCTACCCAAATGGCCAACGCCTACGACGAGATTCGCCAGCAGAGCGCGAATCTGATGAGCTTTACCGAGGTGCGGACGGATCCGCTGACGGGCGTGAACAATCGCCGCGGCTTGGACGACGCCTTGGCGAACCAGTTCGCCCTGTTGGCCCGCTACCACTCGGTCTTCTCCCTTACCCTGTTCGACGTCGACCACTTCAAGTCGGTCAATGATCGGGAGGGACATTTGCACGGCGACCACGTCCTCCAGGAGTTGGCCCGGTTGCTGAACCAGTCGATCCGGGAAACCGACCTCGTGGCCCGCTACGGCGGCGAAGAATTTGTGGTGCTCATGCCGCAGACCGACCGGGCAGGGGCCTGCCAGTTCAGCGAGCGCCTGCGGGAAGTGGTGGAGAGCCGCTTGGAGGTCACCATCAGCGGCGGGGTGGCCATCGCCGGCGAAAACGACACGGCGGAATCGCTCATCGCGCGGGCCGACCTGGCCCTGTACAGCGCCAAGATCGCCGGCCGCAACCGCGTCTACTTCCACAACGGCGAGGCCACCGCGCCGGTCGAGGTGGAACCGGCTCGTGCCGCCGAGACAGCGACCGGGTAGTGTCCCAGCAGTGTGTTGCTCGAGAAACGCCTGCCTGACCGGGCGGGCCGCCCTCAAAGAAACTTGCCGGACGCAGGCGCTTCGGGCCTCTATTCCCGGATGCCTATCCTTGGCTAGTGTGGCCGTATCTTGGGCCAGCCGGTCGGGTGCTAGGCGCGGGGCGGCGGGTTATTCCCTATAATCCAGCGATCTCTTACCCAGCTTGACATCCTCGTGCCATTTCGATACCGTACATTTGGATTAAGAAAATCGTTGACAGTTTCAGCCAAAGTCGATATGTTGCAGGGTTCGCCCCGGCTTGTCGCGCAGGTGGGGCAGATTCTCCGTATTCGTTGTTCCGACAGTTTGCGACCGAGGCGTTCGTGAAACCAGTTTTGCAGGCTTTGGTTCTGGCTGATCGCGTCTACCAAGATGTTACCGGCAAGAAGATTATCGCTGGCACGTTCAACACCTATTGGTTTAGCACAAAGCCTCAGGTGCGTGAGATCGCGGGACCGGACGGAAAGAAGCAGAGGCAAATCATAGGGGGAACGCACGCGGGCTCGCCGTTCGCTTATATAAGCCTTACGGACGTATGCGATGGAACGAAGCTGGAACTTCAATTCGTCGATCTTACGAGGAATCGGACGCTATTCGGGACGGCAGGAATAATCAACAACCCACAAAGGCTTTCAGCGATCGAACTAATCTTTGCCTTGCCCGTATTGCCCATCCAGCACTCGGGCATGTACGCGATTGAAGTGATATGCGAGGGGGAAATCCTAGGTTCGTATCGAATAACGGCCAAAAATCTGGATGAGAAGGGAACTGGTGCCGAAAATGGCGACAGCGGAACTTGAAAAAATAACAAACATCAATGAATCCGATGGTCCCTGGACTGACGCGAAAGGATACAAACCGAATCCCAACGTCTTTCATTGCCATGTGGCCTTGATCCGCGAGGACGATAACTCTATTTCTGCTATCGTTCTCAATCTGCCCGGCGCGGCGAGTTGCGGCCAAACGGAAGACGAAGCAATCAGTAATGTCAAGGAATCTGTTTGCGGTCTGATCGCTTCCTATAAGGAATCGGGCCATCCTGTTCCGTGGAAAGACCCAGCTTCTTTAGACGCGCCCGGCGACGCCAGAACAAGATGGATTTTGGTGAATGTCTAAGCGGGCCCCGAGGGTGACGGGAGATGAGGCGGTTAAGGCATTTTGTAATGCTGGCTACCGCATTGATCGCACCCACGGGAGCCACAAAATTCTTCGGCACCCGAACAAGGTCGGTCTATCAATCCCAGTGCATAAAGGCCGCGTTCTCGGCGTTGGGTTGTTGACCTCAAAGATCAAAGACGCGGGCATGACGATCGAAGAATTCGAAGGGTACCTCTGAATCTTTCGACGAAGTGACCTGATACCTCAAGTCTTCGATGCCGTTCTCCGGGCAGCAACACAGTCTTAGCGGCCGTCCAGCAACAACTTCCACTTTCGCCAAGGGGACAGTCCCATTTTCGTCGGACGAAAATTGGGACAGTCCCCAACTTGTTCTTGGACGGCCGCTTAGGAAACTACCGGCGACCGGGGACGGTTGACAGGCCGGGCCGTCTGGCCTACCATGCGAGATTGATGACCAATGCGTTTTCTAAGCTCTAAGCTCTAAGTTCCTAGTGCTTAGGGCTTCCTGTTGGCGCGCCCTTCCGCCCACCGTTCTCAACCCTTATGGCTCGATGTCCTCCGCGTCTGGGGTGAATAATCTGGGCTGACCGGCTCACGACCTTTTGAGGAACCGCCATCCATGCCCCTGTTTGAAGTGGAAACCGCCTCGCACATCATTATCACCTGGGCCGCCGACGAACCAGCCGCCCTGGCCGTGGTTCAAGAGAGCTATCCCCAGGAGCCGCCGCTACGCATGACCCGGCGGCCCCGCGACACCTGGGTGATCTCCAAGTCGGCCTTGGGGATCACCGGGCTGACCGACCCTTGCGCCACCGCCCGCGACTGCCTGGCCAAGGCCGCCGGCGACAAGGTGCATGCCATCCGCCTCTACATGCAACACACCGGCGCCGACCTGGAGCGCTCCCGCAAGGCGATCGAGTCGAACATGGTGATGGGCTGGTAGCCAGGCCCTGAGCGCCGAACCGATCAAGCCAGGCACGCCGGACCTGGAGCTTCGGCATGGACGGTTGGCCCTGGTTGCTCAATTGCGCTGGCCCGTGCCCGGTCTGTTTGACGACCCGACGGCAGTGACCCTCTTGCGAAAGGCGTCGGCATACAGGCCGATCTCGTCAACCGGGATCGGCCGCAAGCCAATCCGAAGGGCCGCCGATCCACTCTTGAGGTGGAAATCGCCGCCGGCCAGAGCGCGGAAACCGGGATCCTTGGCCGTTACCAGGTTGTCGAGCAATTGGAGCTGCCGGCTGTCGCGGCGCAGGAAGGTCCGGCACTGAACCACCAGATTGCGGGCGACGATGTTCCGATTCGGATTTTCGGAAAGCTCCGCAAGCTCGGGGTAGGTGGCCACATAAAGGCCGCGGTCGATCTCCGGCGATTGCAGGCGGTTGCGGACGTAGTCCTTCCATCGCTTTTTGTCCCACGGCGAAAGGCTGATGGCCGACTCGCAATCGACGAAAATATTGTTGTCGAGGATGTTGTCCTTGCCGCCGTGGATTTGAACGCCGCCGAAGCCGGCCCTGCCCGCCGAGGCGCGGTAAAAGAGGTTGCCGTAGATCAGCACGCCGGAAATCGCGTCGTCGAGGCGGATGCCGGCCTGCCCGCAGGCTGGCCCTTCGTTGGGCCGCTGCCAGTTGCCGATGTGATGCCAGTAGTTGAAGCGGAAGACGTTGCCGCGGAAGGTCGGATCGCCGAACATGTCCACTCCGCCCTGGTCGTCCGACTCCCGCACCACGCGGAAGACCTGGTTGTACTCGACCAAATGGTTGTTGCCTCCCAGTCGGATAGCGCTGGAGGGGATATCGTGCAGGCGGTTGTGGGCAATCCGATTGCCGACGCCGCTCATTAGGATGGCCGGGGTATAGGTCCGGTCGACCCGCGAGAGGTCGTAGATGTGGCAGTTCTCCACGAAATGCCGGCCGGGAGCAAGCGTCTTGCGGTTGCCGCCCTCGACCACCGCGCCGCCGCGGCCCATACTGTAGAGATCGCAGGAAAGGATCCCGTGATCGGTCCCGCCGGCAATCTCGATGCCGTTGCCGCCGAAGCGGCGCACCGTACAGCCGGCCACCAGGCAGTGGTCGCCGCCGCGAATTCGGATTGCGTCCCCGCAGCCCAGTTCCCAGGTCAGCCCCTGCAGCGTTACGTGAGAGACCTGTTGCATCACAACAAACGGGCATTCGGCCAGCGAAAGCTCGACATCGACCTTGTCCAGGGCGGCCGAAGGGGACAGTCCCATTTTCGCGGCGTCCTGCCGCGAGAATTGGGACAGTCCCCGTGAACTGTCGGACGGCGGCCAGAAATAGACCACCGCGTTCGAGCGGTCGAGATACCACTCGCCCGGCAGGTCCAGCTCGGCCAGGATATTGACCGCATAAAAAGGTTGCCCCTTGTGATAGCCGTAGACGTGGTAGGGCGGCGCCAGCGCAATAGTGCGCTTGGCGGGATCGATCGACGCGATCCGCTCGTAGGAGTCGGCCCAGCCGTAGAACCAATAGCCGTAGAGCCAGGCGTCCGGCTCCTTGAGCCAGCGCTGCGGGCGGCTGCCTACATAAAGAAACGGCCCGGTCTTGCTGCTCTGGCCGCCGCCGGGGAAGCCGGCGATGCGAACGTATCCTTGATTTGGCCAGCGGGCAAGCTGCATGGCCTGGCCGTTGAAGAAAAGCTCTGAAAGCGGATGGGTGCGGAATCCCCGCCCGCTGGAAAACCCGCCCAACTCCAGCGGCTTGAAGCCCTTGACGCCCAGCGGTTTCAGGTCCACACAGACGACCTTGCCGCGCGACTCCGCCGGCAGCCGGGCCAGCACCGCCGCATCCCGCACCGGCTGGAAACCGCTCAGACGTAGTCCGCCGCTAAATCGCGGGTGTTCGCCTTCGCAGGCCCGGTAGACGATTGGGGCCTGTTCGGTGCCCGAGTCTTGCCGGCCCAGCTCGAAGGTCTTGCTGACATGGTACCGGCCGCCGCGAATGTAGATCTCCACGCCCCCGGCCGGCAGCCCGCCGGCTTTTTGCGCCCGCACGGCATCGCGGGCACGCTCCAGGGTCCGCAGCGGCCGGGCTTGGCTGCCGGGATTGGCATCGTCGCCGTCGGCGGCCAGG
>JAJYGU010000488.1 GCA_021784975.1 Planctomycetota bacterium | reverse complement strand
CCTGTTTTGCATCCTTGCTAAACTGGTTGCCGGCCGTCGTCGTTTGCGTCTGTCGCCTGGCTGCCTCCCTCACGGTCAGGCGGCCGGTGAACACAACCTTCTTGCCGTCCGGCGACCAGGCCATGTCGTCGAGGGCAAAATTGCCGGGCACGCCCGGAAACAGCCGCGGCGGCTGGCCGTCCTTGAAATCGACCACATAAAGCCGGGAAATGTCGCTGTTCCTCGGT
Source organism: Planctomycetota bacterium (assembly GCA_021784975.1). Lineage (GTDB taxonomy): Bacteria > Planctomycetota > Planctomycetia > Pirellulales > Thermoguttaceae > JAJYGU01. The sequence goes on along the minus strand of JAJYGU010000488.1, from coordinate 5,833 downwards.
CGGATCGACAAGAGAATCTGGTTTCCGTTCCCGCCCCAGGCGAGCGGTTCGCCGGCGTTGGTCATTCCCTCCATCGCCGACTTGGTGAGGATGACTTTGAAGCCCTTCTTCTCCCCGGCGGCACTGACGGCGGCGATCTCCGCGCCTCCTTCGGGCAGCCAGCCCTTGAAGCAAAGCCATTCGCCGTCCGGCGACCACGAGAACCCAAAGCGGATCGACGCGTACCCCCTCTCCAACAGCAATCGCGACTTCTCCTTCGCCACGTCGTAAATACACATGTCATCGCGACCATTGTCAAAAGCGGTGTAGGCCAGCTCGTTCCGCTTGGGCGACCAGCGGACGCCCCAACCATTCGGGGCAATGCAACGCCGGTCCGATCCGTCGGCCTTCATGATGCATACGCCGCGCTCCGGCCCGTACGAGGAATAGGCCAGTTGCTTGCCGTCCAACGACCAACTGGGCATGCAACCCGGCCCCAGGTCTTTCAGGCCGCCGCCGTAGGCGTCGACCACCAGGACATGGGAGTCGTTGAGCCCCTCGCCGTAGATCGACTTCCAAGCGTCGAAGGCGATTCGCCTGCCGTCGCGCGACCAGTTGGGCGAGCCGAGCGTGGTGTAGTCCGGCATGGTCAGGAGGCAACTCCGACCGCTCCCATCGGCGTTGATGGTAAACAACGACTCGACCTCGGCGGCCGTCAGATTGAGCACCATGCCGCTTGCGCCCTCGTTGAAATCGCGCGGCCGGCCCTCGGCCTGATCGTTCAGGCTGATCCGCAGCCGATCACCGTTGCGAAGGCAAATCCCCAACATCACCCCGTTGGCGGATTTCAAGTCGATGGCCCACGGTTTCTGCTTGGCATCCAGCACATAGGACATTTCCGCCAACCGCTTGTCGCGGACCCGCATGGTCAGAGTTTTTGGGGTGATGGTCACGTTGAAGGCCGCCTCTTTGCCCTGGATCTGCCGGCGACCGCCGTCGGGCGGGGCCATCGAGACCGTTTCCGCCTGCCAGATGCCGGCAATGCTTGGCGCGGCCCGCGCGGACTTTGCCGAAGCCCTGGCGCCTTCGCCACAGCGGCCCATTTGATTGCACGCGGTCAGCAGGACCGCGGTCAGCACCACCATACCCCAGTGAATCTTGGCTCTCACGGCTCTCTCCTTTCATAAAGGATGGGATCGTCGCCGACGCCCGGGAAGGGTACCATGGCGCGGATGCCATGGATAAGCAAAACTTACCCGTGGACGACGCACCCTTTCGAGCACGGGTAGACTACGTTTACCCATGCCACCCACCACGTAAGCACGGGTAAAACTACGTTTGCCCATGCCACCCAGGTCGTTCAGGGACGGGAGGCGATTATCCGAATCACACTATCGTTCTTCTGGTCGATCGCAAAGGGACCGGCCTGCATCTCGACGTGAAGGTGATACTCTTTCTCAGGTTCCGAGGGTACTCGCCACGAGTACGAGCAGGTGAACCCTCAGCCATACTCGAAGTTGCCCTGCTGGACCACTTCGCCCTTGGGATCGGTAATGGTGAACTTGGGCTTCGACGGCCGGACGCCGTAGACGGTCATGTTGGTGCAGATCTCTCCGGCCGAGCCGATCAGCGACAACTGAAGCCGCATCTGCTCGATGTGCTGCTTCTGGTTCACCATTTGCATGCCCATCGGGTAGGCCGTCACCTCCGGCTTGTACGGCGGCCCAAAGGGGAGCTCGACCGTTTGCCCCTTGCTCACCTTGACGGGCTTGTAGCCGACGGTGGCCTGGGCCGAGACGATGCTTTTGCGGTAACGGGCCCCGGGGGCTACGCTGCCGGCCAATAGCTTTTCGGCAGTGGCGGCCAAGGCGCCAATGAGCGATTTGCCGCCGGCCGCCTTTTTCTTCGCGGCCGGCTTCTTGGCCTCCGGCTTGCTCGGCTCGGTCGTCCCGGTCATGTCCAGCGTGTAGTTGAGCAACTTCCATTGGCCTTCGGGGACGGGAACTGCCGACCCTTTCTCACCATGGATTTGCAGGAAACCGCCGTCGCTATAGATCACGGCCTGGAACTTGCCGTGCGGGTTGGTCACCTTGCCCAGCGGCACGGTAGAGGGCGTCAGGGTCAGTTTGTCGCCGGCGGGCGTGACCTTCATGTCGTAGAGCTTGTCGTCGATGCTGACCAGCCTGGCCACCGAAAGCCGCCCCGAGCCGGAGGTGAGGTCGTAAGGCGAGCCGGCAAATGCGTTCTGGGTCTCGGAATCGATCAGCAACCGGTCGCCTTGCTCGGGATAGAGCTGCCCGTTGGGGCCGTGGATGTTCTTCGAGATCTTGATTTCGTCGTCGAAGCGGCCGTTGCTGTTGAAATCCAGGAGGACCACGTGCCGTTTCTTGCCCTGCAGGGTGATGTCGCCCTCGCGGTAGGCGGCGGCGTTGATCGAGACCGAGGCGTAGCCGTAGCCCCGCATGGCGACCGCCATCCCTTGCAGGAAAAAGGCGTATTGCACCGGCGTCCCCTCGACATCGAGGGTGACGTCGATCCGCGGGAACTGAAATTGGACGTAGGACTGCCCGACGACCATCATGTTGAGCTTCCGGGCCGGTTCGGCCTCGATCACCTTGTCGTCGGTCAGATCGCCATTGTGGTTGAAGTCGAAGTAGAGGCGGTTGTAGGGGGTGGCCTTGGGGGCCGCCGAGGCCTGCTCCAACGAGGCGGTGGCTTGGGCGAGCTTGCTGCTTAAGGCGCCGAGGGCCGAGCCGCCCTTGGTGGCTTTGGCTTTCTTTTTCGTCTCATGGGTCTTCGCCTTTTCGCGTTGTGCCTCGGCCTTGGCCTTTTCGGCCTCTTCCTTCGGCGGCACGTAATCCAACGCGAAGGCATATTCGCGCCCGCCCAGCTTGGCCACGCCGCGGAAGGGATGGTCGCAGGCGTACTTGGGCTCCTTTTTGACGATCCGCTTGAAGGCGGCCGTCTGTTCGCTGTTTTCGGGGAACACGATCCGCGCCGACTTGCCGCTGGGCTGAGCGATGGGAACAAAGAAATGCTGCGGGTAAGTGGCGCGGAGGAGGTAGTCGGAGGCGCCCACAAAGACCCCGGGATGGCCGGGCGACTCCAGTCGCTTCAGCTTCAGCGACCAGGTCTCACCTGGAGCAAGCCTCCCGGTGGCCAGCACGCCGGCCGCCACAACCGCACCGACGAGGGATAATATCCGCCATTTCATGGCACTGATCCTCCTGGTTGGTGGTGTGCAATCATCATCGCAAATCGCAGGGTTTATGTCAATTCTCGGGTTGGGCGATCGCCGGCGACGGGGCGGCCGGCAAACGCAGCAGTCTGAAAAAGCGGTCATGGTACAGCGGGGATCTGGCCGCCAGGATCAGGTAGGGAAGATTGATCAGATACAAGCCGCCGGCCAGACACACGGAGGTTATCCCGATCCCAGGCAAGATCGAGGGAATTGCCCGCCACCACATGGACCACGGCAGGTAATGCCATACAGGCTCAGCGGCACGGCCCATGAAAACGGTGACCGCCAACCAAAACAAAAGCCACAGCGAGAACTTCCACGCTACATATCTCTTCCGGCAAGAAAACCCGCTCAGCGCAAATGACAGGACCAAGGCGCCACTGCCGACGAGGTCTTCGACCAGCCCTGGTGGAGAAAAGTACCAGTAGCCTCGCAGACCGCTCTGGGCGACGACGCCGAGCGTCGCCGCCAAACCGAGCGCAACCGAGAGCGCGACGACGGGACGTAGCCGGGCCAGCCACGGACCTAGCAGCCAGATGGCCGTCCAGGCCACGATCAGCGACTGGTAAGCCACAGCGGTATGGAGCCCGCCTACGGAATTCAGGGAGAACAGAGATGCAATCCACGGCCAGAGAGCTTCGCTGAGCAGGAGGAACGGGATCAGGATCAGCCACGCCTGCCGGTTGCGATTCTCCTTGACCACCAGAAGGATCGCGAGGATCAACACCCAGCCCGAAAAGCCCGGCAGGTGATCATACCAGTGCCACTCCAACGCCACGGGCTCGATTGGAGCGGCAAGCTCACCGAGCGGAGGTCCGACGACCGCTTGCAGAGGGCCGTTGAGGACCATAAGCGGCACTCGCCACGAGTGCCCGATCGGGCCGGCTCAGCCATACTCAACCGATCCCGCCCCCACCTTGCGGCCGCCGCTGAATATCGTGACGACGGGCAACGGGTTCCACGGATATTGGTTGCCCTCGGCGTCGAACAATTGGTAGGTGAACAAGAAGGTCCGCCCGTACCGACGAACGTTTATCCGCGGGCTGAGCGGCGCCCCGACCTTGAGTACCGCCGGCTTATGGGGAGTAACGAGGACGCCCTCATTACTGTGCGCCATTTGGCGGGCAACGACGTCGAAGTATCTCGGTACGGCCGGCAAGGAGCCAAATTGCTTGTTCCCGTCGCCCACCAGAATTCCGCGCAGGTCGTACACGCCAACCGGAAGCGATATCGTCGATCCGGGATTCTCCAGTGTCGCCAACTCCTCTTCTTCGGGAGCATCCGGATTCTCTGCTCGCCTGGTTAAGGTTAGCCGTTCGATGTGGCCGCCTTCGATCCTCAACTGCCCCATGGCCGGATGGGCAGCGCTAGGCGGTGCGACGGTTGCAGGTCGAGCCGATGGCCCGGATATCACGCCCGGCGGTGCCGCGAGCGAGGGTCGCGCCGCCGTTGCGAGTAGCAACAGGATCCCGAGCGATGCCAAGGCTCTTGGCCCCAGGCGTAGAACGCCTCGACTAGAGAAACCTAAAGACGATTGTTGGCACACGTCCGGCGGACCCCGCCATTAGACCGGTTTGCTCGACCCGCCTCACGATGGCGCTGATTGTACCCCTCACGGTGAATTTGTCAATCGCCCGGTTTCGCCGCCGCGGTGAAATAGTTCTCTAGCGTGACCGACGAACAGTCGGTGCACTCCATGCAGCGGACGCAGTGCAGACTATCAACTTGTCCCTCCGGCGAACCGCCCCGCTTACACAGGCTGTGGCACTTGGAACAGTCCAGGCAACGATCCGGATGAAAGCGGAGGAAGAAGAAGGAGACGTGGTTCAACAACCCGTAGATCGCTCCCAGCGGGCAGAAGAGCGTACACCAGGGCCGCCAGACAAAGAACATGGCCGCCAGGATCAGCACGAGGATCGTGATCTTGAGCGTGGTCGGCCAGACGATCGTGCCGGCGGCCATTGACGCTTGCACCGTAGCCGGCAGGGCCGCCTCGATCGCTCCGGCCGGGCATAAGCGGCAGAAGAAATACTTGTTCCCTTCGCCCCATACGTACGGGATCGCGATTACGAAAACTGCCAACACCACGTAGCGGAACCAGCCCGCCCAAAGCGGCAACGTGAACTTGCGGGTCGGGGCCCGGGCAATCAGGTCCTGCAAGAAGCCGAACGGGCAGGCCCAGCCGCAGACCAGACTGCCGAAGGCCGCCCCTACCAGCGCCAGGATCCCCAAGGTGACGAAGGGAATCATGTGTAGCGCGCTGAAGTTCGCCAGTACGCCGATCGGACAGGCAAAGGTGGCCAAAGGACACGAGTAACAGTGGAACACCGGCCCGCAGACGCTGTGCAGTCGCAGCAGCCAGGGGTCGAGCCAGGCCAGCAGAAACGCGCTCTGCACCCACACTCGCCAACTCGCCAGCCGCGAGGTCGCCGTCGCCGCATTGTTCTTGGCCATGGACGCCATGACCTCCTGTCACTTCACTCACGAAGGGCACAGCGACGGACCTTTGTCGCCGCTGTAGGTATGTTTCAGTTGGCCCGACTCGAGCGCCACTCCGCCTACCGTCACCTCGCGGGTGAGCTCCGGCTCCGATTCGTTCTTGGCAGATCGGAA
>JAJYGU010000430.1 GCA_021784975.1 Planctomycetota bacterium | reverse complement strand
CGGCCAAACCGTTCACGGGCGGGGGACTGGTTCATTTTTCGGGCCGCTTCGGCCCGGAAATGTGCCTGTCCCCTTCCTTACTCCACGGGGACAGTCCCATTCTTGTGGTCTCTTGCCACAAAAATCCGGACAGCCCCCCATACGCGGATAGTCTCTTGTAATTGTCAACGCAGACCTCGCAGCCATCCCAAAATCTCCACCCGCTCAAAGGGGGTTGACCCAAAGCTAAGGACCGGATACTCTTCGCCTTTTAGCCAACTCTGATTGTCGGAGCCCAACGCCGTGTCCTACGACAGTATTGTCTGCGTCAAGCAGGTCCCCGATACCGCCAATATCACGGCCGAGGCCATGAAGGAGGACGGGACGGTCAACCGCTCGGCGCTGCCGACGATCTTCAATCCGGAAGATTTGCACGCCCTGGAGACCGCGCTGGAGGTCCGCGACCAATACGGCGGCACGGTCACCGTAATCACCATGGGCCCACCCAAGGCGGCCGACGTGTTGCGCGATAGCCTGTTCCGCGGGGCGGATCGCGGGATCCTTCTGACCGACCGCCGCGCCGCCGCCAGCGACACCTTGGCCACCAGCTATATCCTGGCCCAGGCGGTTCGCACCGTCGGACGGTTCGATTTCGTCTTTTGTGGCCGGCAGGCGATCGACGGCGACACCGCCCAGGTCGGTCCGCAATGCGCCGAGAAACTCGGCATTCCGCAAGTGACCTATTTGGAGCAGCTTATCAGCGTTCACGATCGCGTGGCCCGCATCCGACGGAACATCGGCCACGGCTGGGAAATCGTCGAGGCGAAGCTGCCCGTGCTGATTACCGTGCTGGAGTCGGCCAATGAGCCGCGTCCGCCGGCGGCGAAGCGGGTGATGAGGTTGAAGCATGCCCGCGTGCCAGCCGAAGTGGCTGGGGAAGTAAAGGCGGCCTCCCCCAACGCTTCCGAGCAGGAACTGGCTGCCGAGACCGATCGTCGGATTTCAGCACTTCGGCAGTGCGGACTGATGCTCGAACAATGGGACCTCGACGCCATCCATGCCGACTTACAGCGGTGCGGGCTGGCCGGCTCGCCCACCAAGGTGCATCGCGTGCAGGCCATCGTGCTGACCAAGGAAGGCTTTAGGCCAGTGCCGGCCACCGAACAAGGCATCCGAGAGCTGATCCACGAATTGGTTGTTGATCGAACCTGGGGGTAGCGAGCAGAGATGAAGGATGAGAGATTGGGGATTAGAACGGTGCGCGGCGGGTGGTCCCGAGTCGATGCGACCAGCGCCCTGATGGAAAAGGAATAACACGCTAACCCGATCCTCGATCCGAACCATCATCTCCGACTTCTGATCCCTAATCCCTAATCCTTCATCCCTCATCCCTCCACCATGACCGAACCGAATCGCCAAGGCGAAGTTTGGGTGTTTGCCGAACAAGAAGACGGCGGGCTGCACGACGTTGCGTTGGAGTTGTGCGGCAAGGCGCGAGAACTGGCCGACCGGCTGGGTGTGAAGACCGGGGCGGTGCTGCCGGGGGCGGGCGTGGGGCCGTTGGCCAAGAATCTGATCGCCCACGGCATCGACACCGTGTATCTGGTCGATCATCCGCGGCTTACCCACTACCAGACCCTGCCCTACGCCAAGGTGCTGGTCTCGCTGGTGGAAAAGCATCGGCCCCAGATCTGCGTCATCGGGGCCACCGCCATCGGGCGCGATTTGGCGCCGCGGGTGGCTTCCACGCTGCGGTCCGGGCTGACGGCCGACTGCACCGACCTCGACATCAGCGATGTCATGGACCCGAAGGCCAAGGTCGAGCACAAGAACTTGTTGCTGCAAATTCGCCCGGCCTTCGGCGGCAACATCATCGCCACCATCGTCAACTACGACCAGTGGCCGCAAATGGCCACCGTCCGTGAGGGCGTGATGCCCTTGAAGCCGTCGGCCAACGGCCGCTCCGGGCAGGTCGTTGAGGAGAAGGTCGAAATCGACGACGCGGCCATGGCCATCAAGCTCATCCAGCGGCACATCGAGCCTCGCAAGGTCAACCTCAAGGGGGCGCGGGTGATTGTCTCCGGCGGCGGCGGTATCGGCAGCAAGGATAATTTCAAGCTGATTTACGAGTTGGCCGGGGCAATCGGCGGTGCGGTCGGCGCCAGCCGGGCCGCGGTGGATAGCGGCTACATCGGCAAGGAGCACCAGGTGGGCCAGACGGGCACGACCGTCCGTCCGGCCCTGTATGTCGCCGTGGGCATCAGCGGGGCGGTCCAGCACCGGGCCGGCATGGAGGAATCGGCCAAGATCATTGCCATCAACACCGATCGCGACGCCCCGATCTTTTCCGTGGCCCACTACGGCATTGTCGGCGACTACAAGCAGGTGCTGCCCATGATGATCAAGGCGATCAAAGAAAAGACACGATAGCGGGAGTTTTCCTCGTGGCGAATTACTTTCTCGACAACGAAGACATCCAATTCCTCTTTAAGCATATCGACCTGGCGGATCTGGCCGGCGTGCAGGAGGACGGTTTCGCCCGCGTTGAAGAAGACGCTTCGGGCTACGCCCCCCGCGATGCGGCTGACGCGGTGGACAACTATCGTCGCGTGTTGGAGATCATCGGCGAAGTGGCCGGCGAGATGATCGCCCCCAATGCCGAGCAGGTCGATCGCGAAGGAAACACGCTCAACGACGACGGCACAGTCACCCTCCACCCGCTGGTACAGAAGAACCTCGATCGGCTCAACCAGGCCGACATGATGGGCTTCACCCTGCCGCGGAAGTACGGCGGGCTGAACTGCCCGAACCTCATCTACACCATGGCCACCGAAATCGTCAGCCGGGCCGATACCTCGCTGATGAACATGTTTGGGCTGCAAGGCATCGCCGAGACCATCCACGCCTTCGCCAACGACGAGATCAAGGATGAGGTGCTGCCGCGGTTTACTCGCGGCGAAGTCACCGGCGCGATGGTGCTGACCGAGCCGGATGCGGGCAGCGACCTGCAGGCCGTCCGGCTCCGCGCCTTCCAGGACGAGCAAGGCAACTGGTACCTCAACGGGGTGAAGCGATTCATCACCAACGGCTGCGGCGAGATCCTGCTGGTGCTTGCCCGCAGCGAACCGGAGATCAGCGACGGCCGCGGCCTGAGCCTGTTTATCGCCGAGCGTTCCGAGCGGGTGAAGGTTCGCCACCTGGAGAGCAAGTTGGGCATCCACGGCTCGCCCACCTGCGAACTGGTCTTCGACAACACGCCTTGCCGGCTGATCGGCGAACGGCAGCGCGGGCTGATTACCTACGTAATGGCCCTGATGAACGGGGCCCGCGTGGGGATTGCCGCCCAGTCGCTGGGCGTGGCGGAGGCCGCCTATCGGCTGGCGCGGACCTACGCCCACACGCGGCAGCAGTTTGGCGGGCCGATCGAGCGCTTGCCGGCGGTGGCCGAAATGGTCACCGACATGAAGATCGAGATCGAAGCTGCCCGCGCCTTGACCTATGAAACCAGCCGGGTTTGCGACCTGGAGAACAACAACCTCCGCGTGCTGGAGCTGGGTCCGCCGCTGGAGAAAGAAGAGCAGAAACGCCGCAAGCAGCTTTCTCGCTCGCTCAAGCGGCTGAACGGCATGCTCACGCCGATGAGCAAGTATTACAGCTCGGAGATGTGCAACCGGGCCGCCAACACGGCCATTCAAGTCCTGGGCGGTTCCGGCTACATGAAGGACTATGCCGCCGAGCGCTACCTCCGCGACGCCCGCATCACCAACATCTACGAGGGAACCAGCCAGCTTCAGGTGGTGGCCGCCGTCCGCGGCGTTACCTCCGGCGGCCTCGATGCCTGGTGCGAAGAGCACGAGAAGAAGACCTACGAAGATCTGCTGCTCGACGAGCTCAAGAGCAAGCTGATCGAAGCTCGGCAGCGTGTGGCTGAATGTGTGCAATTTGTGAAGGCAAAGGGCAACGCCTATCTGGACCTCTCCGGCCGGCGGTTGGTCGATTCCGCCCTCACGATCATCATCGGCCATTTGCTCTTGGCCCAGGGCGCGAAGTGCGATCGCAAGAAGCAGGTGGCGCGGCGTTTCATCACCCGTGAGTTGCACGTGCTCCGCACTAACTGCGAAGAGATCCTCGCCGGCGACGCCTCGCCAATGGAAGAGTACGCCCTGTTGGCCGGCCCGGTGCCGGCGGCCGAGTAACGGGGACTGTCCCAATCTTTGTAGCGGCCACGCCCGGTGAGGTGCCCGGCCATAAAAATGGGACTGTCCCCGTCTGCACGTGCGGATTGAAGACCCTCCAACGTCGGAGTAGAATCACCTTGTCGTGAGCTATTTGTGCGCGCTGGAGGAACAGTGATGACCGCTTCGCGAGCAACCGCCGAAGTCTTCTTGACCGCGTTGCGAGCGCTGCCCAAGGAAGAACATCAGGCCGTTCTCGCTCGCATTACCGAAGACGCGGAATGGCGCAAGGACTTAAGGGACCTGACCATATTCGTTGAGCGAAAAGACGAACCGTCGCGCCCCTTCCGAGAACTGCTTTCGCGCTGATGGGCGTCGATCAATCGCGCAAGACGATCGGAGCCGGTTATGGGCATTATCACGGCGAACGTCGAACTCTCGAATCTGCGGCAGCCGCAACTGAACCCGTTGAACGTTTGGATTCCGTCCAAGGACACGGGCGTTGATTTGCTAATAACCCATTGCGACAATCGCAAATCTGCTTCTCTTCAAGTCGAGTTTTCAAAAGATTTCGTCCCAGAAGCCCGCCGCGAGTCTTCTATCAAGAGCTGCCTCTTGGCCACAGGCTGGTGGACCCATGACCAGCAGAAGATAGAGAATTCGAGGGCAGACTTCTGGGTTTTCGTTTTGCCATCGTTCCTCGACCATCGAACTAGTTTCATCATCATTCCGTCAAGAGAATTATTACGGCGATTGAGGAGTATCCACGGGCATTGTGACCAGAGAGTTCAGTCGTACTTCTGTATCACCAAGCCGACCAAGTCCACCGCGTCGAAATGCTGGGAACACCGTGGGCTGGGCAGGGACGATCTGAAGAAAATTGGTGAGGATTGCTTCGCCAACGAATTGCGGGATTTCAGCGTTTTCCTAGACGCGTGGAACCAGATCGAGAAGGTCCTACGTTGAATGTGAGACAACGTTTTTCTCGTCTGCCAGGCTTCTAAGCATGCTGTACGACACCCGGTAACAACCGCCTCTCGTGTCATAAGACTGGCTACGTGGTATAGTTAAGTCATGGAAACCAAAGTCTACGTTGAAACCAGCGTGGTCAGTTACTACACCGCACGGGCAAGCCGTGATGTGGTGGTTGCCGGACATCAGCAGGCGACTCACGACTTTTGGGCGCGCCTCGGCGGGACACTCGAACCGTTCATCTCGGCGCTGGTGCTTACGGAAGCCGGCAAAGGAGACATTAGCGGGGCGGAAAAAAGGAGACATTAGCGGGGCGGAAAAACGGCTTGCCGCCGTGCGCTCATTTCGCGTGATTCAGATTGACTCGCAAGCCGAAGATTTGGCACGTGAGATCATTGCCGGAAGAGGAATTCCACCGGAGCACCCCGAAGACGCACTGCATGTTGCGCTGGCGGCGGTGGGAGGTGTCGATTTCTTGGTAACTTGGAACTTCACCCATATCAACAATCCCTTCACACGTATGATGATCCGCCATATTGTGGAGAACGAGGGTTACGTGTGCCCCGAGATCGTTTCGCCAGACGAATTGCTGGGAGAAGAAACATGAAAGACCCCATTGTGGCCCAGATGCGGCAATATCGCATGGAACATACCAAGCAGTTCCATGGAGATCTCGCCTTGATTTGTGAGGACCTGCGGAAACTTGAAGCCGGCCTTGGTGATCGCCTCGTCAGCCCGCAGCCGAAACGCCTGCGGCGTTCCGTCGGGCCGGAAGCGGGTAGCAGCAATCGCGACACGCAACTCTGAAGAAGCGTGCTCGCGCCAGTATGGAGATCGGTTCGTCTCGCTTGCCGCGCTCGATTTCCCGGCAAACGTCCCTTTGCTCGCCTGCCCAGTCCCCCTTGATCTACGGGGTATAATTCGGGCATGATGGGAAATCGTAATTTTACCGAGGCATTTAAGGGGCACGGCAAGCGGTGAGAGGA
>JAJYGU010000355.1 GCA_021784975.1 Planctomycetota bacterium | reverse complement strand
GTGTATTGGCGAATGGCTGGTGGCTCGCCGCGATGACTGGTGCGGCGGTTCGCCGACAGGCACTATGCGTGGCTCCGTGGTGGCGTCCTGTGCTACCCGTTGGTCGACGTTTCAGCGCCGCCGCCTGCCGTTTTGGCGGCTCGGTTGCCGCCCCTGTCGCGATTGGGAATAATGAAGCTCATGATGTCCGCATCGATATCTAGGTCGGCCTTGGCCAGCAAGGTAGGGGAAATCTTCCGCCAACAGGTTGGTGACTCCCCCTCACCAGCTCTCGAAGAAGTTCATCGCCTGGTGCAGGAGATGGAATCTCGCCAGAGCGAACTGGAGCGCGAGATCGAGCGACTCCGCAAGACGCAACGGCATCTGGAAGCCTACCGCGACCGCTACATCGGCTTGTACGACTTCGCCCCGCTGGGCTATGTGACCCTGGATGACGACGGCTACGTCCAGGAGATCAACCTTGCCGGAGCCACGCTGCTCGGCGTCGAGCGCGACGCGATCATCGGCTATGCGCTTGGCGATTACGTAGCCAATGACGACCAGCAGGCGTTCCTGGACCATGTTCGGCAGTGCGCGGGCAAGCGCCGGAAGGTCACTTCCGAGTTGCGTCTGGTCGCCAAGAGCGGTCAGTGCATCGTGGCGCAGTTTCACAGCATTCCCGTTGAAGGTCCGACGGACGAGACGCTCTGCAAAACCGCCATTACCGACATCACCGAGCGACGCCGGGCGGAGGAGTCGCTCGAAGAAGAACGCAATCTTCTCCGCACGCTGATCGACAACCTGCCCGATTCCATCTACGTCAAGGACGCGCAAAGCCGGTTTCTGGCAGCCAATCTCGCCGCCGCCCAGATCATGGGAGCCGCCACGCCAAACGATCTGTTGGGGAAAACGGATTCCGACTTCTACCCGCCGGAACTGGCCGCCGAGTACCATGCCGACGAGGAGGAACTCCTGCGTTCCGGGCAACCGCTGGTGAACAAGGACGAACCGCACGAGCTTCGGGGCGATCCGCGAACCGTCTTAACGACCAAGGTGCCGTTGAAAGACCACCGCGGGAGGGTCGTGGGGTTGGTGGGAATCAGCCGCGACATCACCGAGCGGAAGAAGGCGGAAGCCAGCCTGCTTTGGGAGAAGAGCTTCACCGACGCGATCATCAACTCGCTGCCGGGCGTCTTCTACCTCTTCGACAACCAAGGCCGGTTCTTGCGATGGAACCGGCACTTTGAGGAAGTTTCGGGATACTCCGCGGCTGAAATCGCAACGCTTCACCCCTTGGATTTCTTCAGAGACGGCGACCGGCAGTTGATTGCGGAAAGGATTCAGGAGGTCTTCACCAAGGGCGCGTCTTCGGCCGAAGCAGACCTGGTTTCCAAGAACGGGACCGTTACTCCCTACTTCTTTACCGGCAACCTGCTGATTTTCGATCAAATGCCGTGCATCGTCGGCATGGGAGTTGACATCAGCCAGCCCGAGCAGGCCGAGGACTGGCTCCGGCAAGCCAAGACCGATACCGAAAAGGCCAAATCGCGCCATGGCGCGGGCACTGGTATCCGGCGCATCGAGTGATTCCTTGCGCTTGGGATTGCCGCGCCGGCGTGGAGAGCCGGCGGATCCCATTACTGACCTTCGTGTGCCTTCATGATCTCGTTGATCCGCTGTTTCACGGCCTCGAGGTTGAAGGAGGCTGGCGCCTGCATCGGCGGGAACTGGACGGCGGTCTGGGCCAGCGCCGCCACCCGCTTCTGCACGAGGACGAATCGCCAGAACTCGCGGGCATAGAAGTCGTTCATGTATCCGCCGCCGAGGTTGTTCAAGCTTTCGCCGAAAATCGACGGCGTCCGCTCGAACGGGTCCTGGCGGAGGTTGTAGATCAGCGGCATATCCGTGGTGACCTTGGCGCCCGGCCAGCCGTTGGGCTGCTGGAAGAACTGGAACTTGAAGTCATCCAGGCGCACGGCGCCCAGGTGCGGCCCGCCGAAGTACCAGACCTCGTGGCGCTTGGAAGGCCCCTTGCCGGTAAGCAGATCCATCTGGTCGTAGCCGTCGAGGTGGTTCTGGTAGGTGCGGTCGCCGAGCTTGACGCCTTTGAGCAGTTGCGTGGTAATGTCGGGGTTGCCGGCCGCGGCGAGGAGGGTCGGGAACCAGTCGAGACCCGAAACGATGCCGTTTTCGACGGCGCCGGGCTTGATATGGCCGGGCCAGCGGATGATGCACGGCACGCGAAAGCCGCCTTCAAAGACGGTGCCTTTGGTGGCCCGAAACGGCGTCATTCCGCCGTCCGGCCAAGTGAACACTTCGGCGCCGTTGTCGGTGGTGAAGAGGACGATCGTATTGTCGGCCTCGCCGAGGTCGTCCAGGTGTTTCAGCAGCGCGCCGACGCAGTCGTCCATCTGGGCCATGCCGGCCTCTTCCAGGCCGTAGTTGCTCTTGGAGTTCATCATGGCCTGATACTTCGGCGGGATGTAGGTGAAGACGTGCATGCGGGCCGTGTTGTGCCAGATGAAAAACGGCTTGCCTTCCTTCTTGGCCCTATCCATAAAACCCTTCGTGTGCTCGACCAGCACCTCGTCGAAGGTCTCCATGTCGTATTTGGCCTTGCGGCCCTTCTGCCAGTTCTGCCGGCCCGTCATGTTCGGGAAGGGCGCCAAAGGGCCCTCATCCACGATCTTTTGCCGGCCCACCCTGCCCCAGCGCGGCTGTACCGTAGGATCATCCACGCCGGTCGCCCAGCAGTGCACCAGGTCTCGCGGTCCGTACTTGTCGATCCAGTCTTGGGGATAATCAAACCAGTAAGGATCCGACATCGCGTCGAGGTGATAGAGATAGCCGAAGTATTCATCGAAGCCGTGCAGCGTCGGCAGAAACTTATTCAAGTCGCCGAGGTGATTTTTGCCGAATTGGCCGGTGAGATAACCCCGTGCCTTCAGCGCGGTCGCCAGCGTACAGGCTTGCGCAGGGATGCCCACATCGGCGCCCGCCTGGCCCACCGTCGTCAGTCCCGTTCGCAAAGGGATTTCACCGGTGATGAAGTTTGCCCGCCCCGCCGTGCAGCTTGCCTCGGCGTAATAGTCGGTGAATCGCATGCCCTGGGAGGCGAGCTTGTCAAGGTGCGGTGTCCTGCCGGACATGATGCCCTGGTGGTAGGCGCCAATATTGAACCAGCCGACGTCATCACCCATGATGACCAGGATGTTGGGTTTCTTGCCGGCCTCTTGGGCGACGGCGATGGCGGAAGCCAAGGTGGCTGATGCAGCCAGGGCGGCCAGAGCGTATCTCAGCAATCTCTTTGGCATAATCCTGCTTCTCCTTCCCAACCGGAGTTTGTCTCGGGCCACCGTTCTGCTCGATAGGCAGACGGCGCATCAACGGCACGCACAGCGAAGTCGATCAACCCGGTCTTGCGACCCCTGCCCGCGCAAGCAGCCCCGCTCTCGATCGGTCAGCTTGGCAGCGTACCCTGTTGGTAGAAGTCTACCGCTCGGTCCAGCAACGTCCATGCGTATGCCGATCAACACGAGCCGGTAGGGCTGCCAGCCCGACGGTGCTGCCGCAGCCGGGCAAAAGCCCGCTTGGTTGGCTCGTGGAGTTCGTCCCAGGAGAACCAGAAATTGCAGGTCCCTGGTGCAGGAGGAGAATCTATCCACCCCCTTTCGCTCGGGGGCGTTGGACAGTTGGTTGTATGTGAACGATCGGCTGGCGGCGGGCGGCGGTCTGATGGAAGGGCGTCGGGAAGCGGAGGCTTGCGGCCGTATGATCCGGGCTGCCGCGGGGCTTGCGGGCGATCGTCCTTTTCGGGTAAGATGGTGGCGCGTTTTGGGGCGGTAGCTCAGTTGGGAGAGCGCTGCGTTCGCAATGCAGAGGTCGGGAGTTCGACCCTCCTCCGCTCCACGTTATAAAGCCTTGCGTAACAAGGAGTTACGCAAGGCTTTTCGCTGGTCACCGTTCGGTGACGCTGGCTTTCTAGCGGCCAAGGATTATATTGGCGGGCAGGTCTTCTTCAAGGAACCGCCCTGCGGAGACAGGAGGCCATTATGTGCGTATCGCTCCATGTCCTGCGGTTGCGGCGGATCACCTTGGTCATCGCCATTTCCGTGCTGTCGGCGCCGTGCCGGGCGGGCGAAAAGACGGCAACGCCGGCCAAACCGCCTAAGGTGCCCGCGACGGTCTCACCGCGCAAGACGACCATTCCTACCAGCAAGTCGAATACAGCATCCAGACCGGCGCCGGCCGACGGCAGACTGTGGTCACCAAGGATCGACGCCATCCGTCGCATCCCCGACAAGCTCATCGACCTCGACCTGCACGAAGTTCCCCTCACCGATTTCGCGGGCGAATTGGAGGAACGGCTCGGCATACCGGTGCAAATCGAGAGGACGGCGCTCCTCGACGCGGGCATCCAGCCAGACGTCCCGGTGAGTTACACGGCTGCGGGCATCTCCGCACGATCGGCTCTGAACACGATCTCGGCGTCCGTAGGACTGACCTGGACGGTGCGAAACGAAGTGCTGCTACTGACAACGCCGGAGGACGCCGATGCGCATCATGTCATCAGAACCTACGATGGAGACTGCCAATGAACCGACGTGAAGCATGTACGCTTTTGACAACTGCTTCGGCGCTTGCCGCGCTGAGCGCCGCCGAGGGCGCCGAAAAACCCGAGGATCAGGCGGCCGGCGATGCCGCCCGGCCGCGGCTCAAGGTGCTGATGCCGGTGGGCGACGCCACCGAGGCCGTCGACACGCTTTATCCCTTCTTTCGCCTTCAAGAAAATGACCACGGTCGCCAAGTGCGCCTTGGATGTTACGCAGTTCGGCGGCGAATACCTCGATCAACCGTGCGTCATCGACGGCAACCTGATCAGTTGCGGCACGTGGCATGACTATCACACGCCGTTCATGAAACAGTTCATCCGGCAACTAACGAAGGTGGTGATCGCTTAAGTCCGCCGGAGGCCGGTAAGTCGGTCTTCTAAGGCAGCGGTGCGGGCGCAGAGGCCCTACCCAGCCGGGGCCGTTGTCGCGCCTCGGCCACCCCGCAATCGGACCTGCCCACAGGTATCGGTGTGCCCCCTCAGCCCTTGAGTTGCGGTGGGCGCGAGCGTGTGCCCGTCCTCGAACCCAGTCACCGAGCATCGGCAGGAGCTACCGACTGGCGAGCGATTGTCGCCCTATGTCGATTCGGTGGCCTACGTTGCCCGAGCGAAGTTTTGTCGCTACGATGGCAAGACGTGGATTGGGAGCCACAGCGGGTCCGTGTGCGGTCGCCCAAGACGGAGCGCCACCCCGGCAAGGCCAGAGGGCAACCCAAAGCGGCGCAGAAAGCGGCGCACAGGTGGTGAAAATGAGGCCCCCCGGGGCCGCTCCGCGAAAGGCGGGAAGTCGCACCAAGGAACCGCAACCCCGTTGCCGTGCGCCGCTTTTGCGATTCCGTGCGAGACGCAACGTGCTGCCAAACAAGGACTTAGCGGAGAGGACAGGATTCGAACCTGCGGACCAGTTTCCCGGTCACCGATTTAGCAAACCGGCGCTTTCGACCACTCAGCCACCTCTCCAAAAGCCTTATGCCGCAACAGCTTGCGTCTTTTCTTGGCATCGGCTTTACTTTTCGGTAACTACCGTTTATACTACCTGAAGCGTTTCGCGGTAGTAAAGTTGCCCCGCCCGGTTAAGGGCCGGACGAGGCGACGCCACCTGTAACCCTGTTAGAGATTGGAGGTGACGTATGGCTAAGTTTACCCCGAAAAAGCCGTCTCGTAAAGCGGCGGTAGACCGCCCCAAAAAGCCGTATCCAGATTTCCCCATGTGCGCGGCTAGCTGTGGCGCGTGGCAGAAGAAAATCCGCGGCAAGATCCACTACTTCGGCCGCTGGGGCCGGATTCGCAACGGTAAGATGGAGCCGATCGAGGGCGACGGTTGGAAAGAAGCCCTTGAACTCTACAAGGCTCAGGCCGACGACCTTCATGCCGGGCGGACGCCACGGGTCAAGCGAACCGGGGAAGGGACGACGCTGAACCTGCTGCGGGGCAAGTTCCTCACAGCCAAGAGCCGGGCGCTAGACGCCGGTGAGATTACCTGCCGCACCTACTTTGAGTACAAGGACACGACCAACCTGCTTGTGGCGCAGTTCGGCA
>JAJYGU010000380.1:19448-27253 GCA_021784975.1 Planctomycetota bacterium | reverse complement strand
CAATCGCGACGACTGATCCGGTCAACGAGAGTTTTCCTGATAGTCACATTGGGCAATTTGTCTTCTTTTCTCCACCTTAGCGAACCCAGTCCGGCAGGCGGGGGCCGGGTACGTGCAGGGCGGCGCAGCCCGGTCGCGTGGGTATCCGGCGGTTGCAGGCGATGCACCACATCTCCCAGCCGCCGTCGATATAGTTGTCGTTGGAGGGCCGGCCGCAGGCCTGGGCGAACAGATACCACTTGCCCGCAATTTCGTAGAGCGCCGGCGTGGCGACGTGATACAGCGTGCGGTCGTTGTATAGCCCGGTCCATTTCGTCTGCAGGAGCGTATCGGGATCGAGTTGCGTCCAGCCGCTCCGCGGGTCGTTGCTGATCGCCAGGACCGGCCGCCAACGCTGGCCGCGGTTGATGCCCACCTCGATGCACAGGACATAGGTGGCGCCCTGCTTGAACGCCTGGTGCCACTCGTAGTAGGCGTTGGGGGTCGAGCGAAATATCTGGCCCATGCCCCGCGGGTCGGCGGCGTTGAACTGCCGCCTCCACCGCTTGCCGTCGTGCGAGGTGGCCAAACGGATGCCGGGCAGGACCCCGTCTCTGCCGCGGTAGGAGTAGTACATGGTCCAATCCCATCGCTGCGCCCGCGCGTTCCACTCGCGCAGCACGGCCGCCTGTGAGGCCATCGCCTCGAAATACGGGGCGGCCGGCTCGGGGGCCAAGACCGGGGCGGCGTCATAGCGGGCAATGGCCGCTGTGGTGATGCCGGAATAGCCGTCGGCGCCCGCCGGGCAGATCGCCAAGCCGATGTGGTCCTGGCAGCCGCCGGTGGTGCCGGAGTAATAGATGTAGTAGGCGTCCTCTTCGGGGATATAAAGAACGCAATCCAGCCGGATGGTGCCCGAGTCCCAGCCTCGCTTGCCGGGGCCGAAGATCGGATTCGCCGGGTCTTGATGCCAACGGAACGGGTCGCGGGCATCCGCCCAGGCCTTGCCAACGGCGGCCACCACCCGGTTCGACGCCGCCACCGCCGAGTAGAACATCACCAGCCGGCCGGGCATCTTGGGATTGGGCAGGACGCACGGCTCCTCAATCTGCTGCGACATCCAGGGGTGATCGGCCCGCGAGAGGATCATGGCACCGTGGACGGCGGCAGGGGCCGCGGTGGGCGGCTCGGCCGTAGCAAGAGCCGCCAGCGACGAGAAAACCGCCACCCGGATGGCCCAGCAGACAGCCGCGCTTAACCAGCCACGTCGCGCCAGGCGGCTTGGGGCAAGTCCGTTGTGACTCCACGGGGCACAGTTTTCTTGCATTCAGTCGGTCCTTCATGCGGGGCACGGGAGTTTGAACCACAAAGGGCACAAAGCTCACCAAGGGGCTAGCGGACGAGCCGTTTGATTCCGTCTTTGAGAACCGCCGTCTTGAAGTTCATCAACAGGCCGAGACGCAGGCCGGTTGCCTTCAGGTACGATATCAATTGGGCCTGGTGAATGGGAGCGAACTCCTCCACGCACTTCAATTCGACAATGACGCGACCGCCGGCCAGCAAGTCAAGTCGCTGGCCCGGTATCTGGATGTCCTTGTAGGGGACCACGATTTCCCTTTCTTGTTCCACCAAGATGCGTCGCAACGAAAGCTCATAAGCCAGCGCCCTGCGGTAGATACTCTCCAAGAACCCCGGCCCCAGTTCTCGATGAACCTCGATGGCTGCTCCGATAACAGCTTTGGCAATTTCCTCATCTGGACCAGGGATCGGCTCGTATTGCATCTTTCACCATCCCACTCTTTGTGCTCATCGTGTCCTTGGTGGTTCTGCCGCCAAAGTGTGCCGCGGGCTCTGCCCGCATATCGTCGGCCATGTGGCGGTGGAGCGTTTCTTATCCTGTTCTCCATGCGTTGAGGACCTGGGCAAGGCACTCTCTCTCCGGCTCCTTGACATGCGTTGAGGACCTGGGCAAGGCACTCTCTCTCCGGCTCCTTGAGCGACTCTCCAATCTCGATCCGATCGGCTCCGTCGTCGAACCTCAGCCGCTGGTCGTCGCCGATCCCGTCAAGAATAAACTCGCGACACTCCCACCGGTTCAATGTGTAAATTTTCCGCTTCTGGTAGATCATCGCGAGAGTGATCGGGATCCGCTTCTTCCACAGCATCCGGTGCAGGTGTAGGAAGTTCAAGGGGGCCAAGCCGGTGTCATACCGGAAGCGCTCAGGCTCCAGCGTAATCGCCTCCGGCTTATGTGGGCGAACAAGTAGCCAGACCAAAGCTAGAGCGAAGATGCCGAAAAGGGTCCACATCGCTAGCCACGGTGCCAGGAAGCTAGGTGGCTCTTTGCCAACCAGAAGCTCCTTTACGGCGACCACGAAGCCCATGGCCCAACCGCAGAGCCAAAAGGCGACGAACAGAATGATAAAATAGCGAAAGAACCCGCCGCTGGGCTTCTTCCAGAACAGGGTTACGTGGTCCAGTTCCGACGCGACCTGAATTTGAGAGTTCTTGAGTGGCTCAGGTGTCTTCATTTCTTCTCCGGCCCCACCAGCCACTGGATTTCCGAGATCGTGGGGCCTTCGTTGGCCTGCAAGATGTTCAGCCGCACGTGCTGGGCCTTGACGGGCGGAAAGTTCCGGTTGAAATGGCCGAGCTTGTTGCCGGCAAAAACCGCCTTCCAGTTGTTGCCGTCCTTGTATTGCAGCTCGAACTTCTCGACGCGGCCGGCGTACTCCTCTTCGATCTTGACGCCTTCCACCGTCATCGGCTTGCCCAGGTCGAGGGCGATCCAGGCATGTTTGGTGCCGCCATCGGTGGCCCAGCGGGTACCGGGGTTGCCATCGAAGGCCATCTCCGGGCCGTACTCGTCCATGTGTTGATAGACGTTTGAGGCCGTGGCCTTGATGTTCGACGGCAGTTTGATCGGCGGGATGTCCATGGCTGAGCCGGCCAACTCGAGCTTGACGATCGTGTCGATCTCCTGCCGGTTGCCCGCGGGTACGCGCAAAGTGACGCCGGCCGGATTCTGTTGGACGTCAGCCGTGCCGCCGGTCAAGAGCGACGCGGCCACGATCTTCTTGGCCAGCGGCGGCAGCGAGATCGAATCGCCATCCCATTTCAACACGTGGAGGTAGACTGTGTTGCCGTTGCGGGTGCTGGCGATTTGCCGATTGGGCTTGTACGGACCGCCGCGAGTGCCGTAGATCGATTGGCCGTACTTGGCCAGCCATTGGCCCATCTCCCGCAGCCGCTCGACCTGCCGCGGCTCGATCTCGCCGTTGGGCATCGGGCCCACGTTGAAGAGCAGGTTGCCGTCGCCGCCGGCGCAGCGGATCAGGGTTTGCAGGCATTGCGGCAGCGTCTTCATCGAGTCGCCCGGCTTCCAGGCCCACTGGTTGCAGATGGTCATGCAGGTTTCCCACGGGCGGTGGTAAGAAAAGGTGCCCACTTGCTGCTCGGGAGTATCGAAGTCGGCCGGCACAGCGCAGCGGTTGTTCACCAAAATGTCAGGCTGCAGTGAGCGGACGAAATCGACCACTCCTTGCCCGCGCTTGGCGTGGAATGCCTGGGGCACGTCGAACCACATCGTCAACAGCGGCCCGTAGTTGTGGATCAACTCGGCCACTTGGCTGCGGAGATACTTTTCATAGCGATCGAGATTGGGGTGCGGTTTGTGGGTCCGGCCGCCGGGGCTGCCGAAGGGAAAGTCGGGGTTATGCCAGTCGCAGACGGAGTAATACGTGCCGAAGGCGATCCCCTGCTTTCGGCAGGCGGCCGAAAGCTCCTCGACCACGTCGCGGCCAAAGGGCGAGTGCATGATGTTGAAATCGGTCTGCTTGGTGTCGAACATGCAGAAGCCGTCGTGGTGCTTGGTGGTGAAGATCATGTACTTCATGCCGGCGTCCTTGGCGATCTTGACCCACTGGTCGGCGTTGAATTGGACCGGGTTGAAGCGCTGGTAGAGGTGGTCGTATTCGTCGATGGGGACCTGGGCTCCGCGCGACCAGCCGATTTCGGTCCCTTTGAGACTTACTGGTCCCCAGTGAATGAACATGCCGAAGCGGGCCGCCTGCCACCAGGCCAGCCGAGCCGCGTTTGCCGGTGGGGCGGGACTTTTTTCAGCCGGGGCAGCGAGGGCGAGGGCCGCCACGCTCAAGAAGGCTGTCACGAACAACGCATGGATTCGGATGATGGTTTTCATGACAAGGCATCTCCAATTCTTTGGTTCAATTCAGCGAAAGCACGGGCGAAGCAAGTCTTTGAGGTCTTCAAGACAGCAACGGAACGCCGATCTCCGCTAATCTTCGCTATACACTCCTATTAGCGTCGATTAGGAAAGCGTTCCTAACAAAATCACTTTGCCAATTGAATGTTCGCGACGGTATAGATTTTGAGCTTCGGGAGGACGAACGTGCTGCCATGGCCGTCGGTACCGACGTTCGGGCTTTGGTCGCCTTCGCCGTCGGGTGAAAGGAGCGTGACTTGGGTAATTTGCTTCGGCAGTGTTACTTTCACGTTCGTCGCCGGCTCCGGGCCGTAGTTCAGCAAGTGCAGCAGCCAGCGGCCGCTGTCGTGCTGCCCGTGCAGATTGAATCGCACGGTGGCCGGGGCAGCCACGTCAACCAGTTCTGCCCGCTGTCTTGCCAGCAGCGACTTGGCAACGGCCTGCCAATCGGTCAGGTGCTTGAAGTATCGCAGCGAGCCTTGGCCCAGCGGGAGTTCTTTTCCGTTGTCGGGCAAGGCGTCAAGTTGGTCGAACCAAGCCTTTAGTGGTGCGCGATCGCGAGGCCGAAAACACTCGGTGTGTTTTCCAGTATTGGCGGTGGCGATCAGCCGGCCGCCGCGGCGGACCCAGCCCGCCAACCTGGTCAACTGCCGGTCGCTCAGGTAGCGCACATCGTCGGCCACCAGCGTGTGATAGCCCTCCAGCGACTTGTCCTTCAGCCTAGCGGCGAAAACCACGTCATAGATGACGCCGCGGTCGGCCAATGCCCGACAGGCGTCGATTTGCCGGTCGTCGTCATTGGCCAGCACGGCCACCGTGGCCAACGAGCGCGGATGGAGGTAAAGCGACTGGTGTTCGGCCAGGAAGGCGTTGTAGCGGCCGGCACCTTGGAGGATCGCCAGCGCCTCCGGACGTCGGAAGTAAAGATCACGCTGGAATTGGCCCAACGAATAGATCTCGAAGCCGACGTGATGGGCGGCCGCCTCGGCGATGGCCAACTGGTGGGAGTGGGCCGTCATCACCACGGTGTAACGCGACTCGAACGGTCCCTGGTGCAGCCGCCCGCCGTATTCCACCCGCACCGGCCGCCAGCCCTCGCCGATGGCCCATTGGTAGCGGAGCAGGCCGATGTTGTTCACCAGCTTGCCATGGCCGTCGATGCCCGGCTCGGTGCCGTCTTCCGACGAGACCGCGTTGCACGCGCGGGCCAGGCAGTACAGCCCGCGGTTGCAGTTGACATACATGAGGAAATCCGGCTTTCGGCGGAGGGCGTGCTGGTGCAGCTCGGCAACCAGGTTGGCCAACGTTTCGCGCTGGTAGGCCCTCCAGACCGCCGATTGATCCGCCGCGCCGCGTTGCTGCCGCCAGCGGGCGTAAGCAGCCGTACAGCGGGGACAATAGCAGCGGGCCAGCATGGCGTTGTCCCACATCACCCCGTCGCCGCCGGCGTCGATCAGCCGATCCACCCGCGTCTTGAGATACTCGCGCCACTGCGGTTGCAGGAGACAAGCCAAATAGCGCGTGACCGTGGTGAACTTGGAGTAATCCGCCGCGCCGTAGGGGAGGGGCCTGCCGTCCTTGCCCACCGCCACCCACTGCCGGCTCCGCGGCTCGCGGCGGAACATGTCGTCGGGAAACATATTGGAGATCGACATGTAGGCGGTGGTGTGGATGCCCTCGCGATGGCAGGCAGCGATGAACTCGGCCAGCCGCGCTTGCTGCGGCCGCTCGCTGGACAGCGAAAAGCCGTTGCTGAAGGTGACCCAAATCCAGCTCAAATGGGCCATCTTCACCAGTTCGACATTTCGCGGCTCGTACCAGTTACCTACCGCCATGATCTGGTCCGGCTCGCGCCAATGGGGCCAGCCGGAGAGAAATCCCTTGACGACGTCGAGGTTGCCGCCGTCCCAGCGGGCATAGCGGAAAGCGCCGGGCTGGGCCCAGGCGGGAACCCGCCGCGGGTCGAGACGATCCGGGCCTGGTTCGTCGGCCGCCACTCCAAACGTCGTCAGAAGAAGCAGAGCCGCGGACAGTAAGCGGCCGTCCAGCAACAACTTCCACTTTCGCCAAGGGGACAGTCCCATTTTCGTCGGACGAAAATTGGGACAGTCCCCAACTTGTTCTTGGACGGCGGCTAAGATCGCAGAGGATGGCCGGCACATGGTGATCCTACGAATGATTCGAGAGCTGCTTCGGGAAGGGTAACGGCCTGAACGGCCCTGCCCTCCGCCGGGGCAACGCCGATTGACATCAGTTTACGCCACGTGCCCTGATCCTGGAAGTGGCAGACGCCTCGCGGACCAGCCGGCTGCGAACCAAGCGAAGGTACCCGCCGCGGCGGAGGCGGCGAAGGTCGTAACTGCCGGCTCTGAGCCGATATCTGCACCGAGGTTGCCGGTTGTTGCCGGAGCCGGATGCTCGTTTGGCTCGGGAGGCCAAATTCCGGCTCCCACACGTGGCCGGGATGGGCTTTCAACGATTGACTGGAAGGACTGTGGCTTGCGCACCGAGTTCGTGCTGGGTCGTGTCGGCAAGATGCTCGCCTTCGACCTCCATTTCTGCCTATCGGAACTCGATCGTCCGCCACTTGCGAGGCACGCCGCTCGCTAGTGCGATTCCCGGAACGCTGGTAGAATATAGGGTTCTGGGTGTGAGCGCGAGAAGCCTAAGCCAAGTCCTGTTCCGGTGCCAGTCTACAGTCATCGAACACCATATTTGACGATTCCGCCGCCCATGCCCCACGCCTCCCCTGCCCCCGATGTATCGCCTGTTGGCCATTGATATCGACGGCACGCTGTTGAACAGCCGCCACGAACTGACGCCGACGACACTGGCCGCCTTGGGGCGGGTCCGCGATGCGGGCATCCATATTGTGTTAGCCACCGGGCGGCGCTACAGCCAGGCGATTCCGCTGGTCGAACCGCTGGAGATCGAGGTGCCAATCGTCACTGCCAGCGGGGCCCTGGTCAAGAACCCGCTCGATCACCGCACCCTCTACCAGGCGCGGTTCGAGCGGCAGGTGCTGCTGGACGTGTTGGCCGCCATCGACCGTCACGGCTACGAACCAGTGCTGTGCGCCGACACGTTCGCCGAGGGGTTCGACCACTATTACGCCCGGGCGGAGTTCCATAGCCCGCAGTTGAACGAGTATTTCGCCTTGAATCCGAATCGCGGGCGGATCTGGGCTGACATGCTCAGCAGCCCGCCGTGGGAGGCGTTTTGCGGATTCGTGATGGGCACTCGCGAGGAGATGCTCGCCTTGGAAGCGGCGCTGCACCGGGAAATGCCGCAAAAGCTTCAGACGAATGTGCTCCGCAGCCCTCGGTATCTGGGCTACTTTGTGGAGTTCGCCGCGGCCGGGGTGACCAAGTGGTCGGCCATCCAGCGACTGGCACGGCAATGGGAGATCGAGGACTCGGCGATCTGTGCGGTGGGCGACGACATCAACGACGTGCCCATGATCCGGGCAGCGGGCCTGGGCGTGGCCATGGGCAACGCGCGGCCCGAGGTCAAAGCCGCCGCCGACCGCATCGCCCCAACCCACGACGACGGCGGGCTGGCGGGAGTGGTCGAGTGGATGCTGGACCGCGGAGAGGGAAAA
>JAJYGU010000380.1:0-19438 GCA_021784975.1 Planctomycetota bacterium | reverse complement strand
GTCGCCCCCAGACCACTCGCTGGGGGCAGTGGTGGCCACTCGGATGCCCAACCTGGACATGCGCCGGGTCCTGGCGAAACCACGACCAATAGGCCATAATCAAGGTTTTGAAACACTGCTGACAGCCTTCGCGCTCTCGTCCCGATGCAGCACGGCCCTAGTAATCCCAGCGCGTCGTCCGGCGAACCGCTTCGGGCGGCCGTCTCGCTGGCCGACTTTCAGGACCTCATCCGGCGGATGTACCTGGAAAAGGACATTGCCCGCGGCATCGACGGCACCTTCATGTGGCTGATGGAGGAAGTGGGCGAGTTGGCCGCCGTCTTGCGCAAAGGAACGCACGCTGAGCGGAGCGCGGAGTTCGCCGACGTGTTGGCCTGGCTGGCGACGATCGCCAACGTGGCCGGCGTGGACCTGAGCGAGGCGGTGATGCGAAAATACGGCTCGGGCTGTCCGGGTTGCGGCCAGTTGGTTTGTGTCTGTCCCGATGCGGGGAAGCCATGAGAAGCGTCATTGCCGCAGGCTTGTTCATGTTCAGCCTGTCCCTGCCGGCGGCGGCGTTTTCCGCCTCGCCAACCACGGCCGAGCCACCGAGAATTGTCGGCGTGCGCGTCGGGTTGGGCGACCAGTACAAGGTCGGGCTTTGGACCCAAGTCGAGGTGACACTGCGGGGTGGCAGCGAGCCGGTGATCGGGAAGACGGCGGTCCTAGTTTCGGACAGCGACGGCGTGCCCACCCGCGTGTCGGAAGCGGCCCTGCGCACACTTGAGCCGGGCAGCGAGACCAAGGTGCGGTTGTTGACCCGCTTTGGCCGGGTGGATGGCGACTTGGCCGTCGAGTTCCAGGGCGACCGCGGCACGCTCGCCCGGCGGACCTTTACCGCCTCGTCTCATGCCGACGCGGGACATTTTCTCCGCGGGATGGAATCACAGAAACTGTTGCTGGCCGTTGGCCCGACCAGCTTCGACATCGGCGACATGGACAAAATCCGCAGGATCGACCCTGGGCTCCGCCACGTGCTCGCTCGGCTGGACGATGTCGAGCAGCTTCCTTTGCGATGGAACGCCTATGAAGGGGTGGACGCGGTTTTCTTGTTCACCAGCCAGCCGGGATTCTACGACCGCCTGGCCGGCGACGAGGCTCGCCAGCGGGCGCTGGAGCAATGGGTGCGTATGGGCGGCCGGCTGATCCTCTGCGTCGGAGCCCGTGGCCGCGAGGTGCTCAGCGGACAGGCACCGCTTCTGCGGTTCGTCAAGGGCCGATTCGAGAAAATGGCGACCCTCCGGCAGACCGACGCCCTGGAAAACTACTGCGGCAGCTCCACGGCGAGGCTCGGCAACGGCAATACCCTGTCCACCCTGCGCGTCCCCAAGCTGACGGCCGTGCAGGGCGTGGTCGAGGCCCAGGAAGGCGACCTGCCATTGGTGGTTCGCACTGCTTGGGGTTTTGGGCAGGTCGTGTTCCTGGCCGCCGATCTCGACCAGCCGCCGTTGAGCCGTTGGTCGGACCGGGGGCTGTTGGTGGCCAGGCTGCTCGATGTCCCGGCGCCACGCTCGGATGAGGAAGACGAAAAGACCGCCATTATGCATTTCGGCTACGACGACCTGGCCGGCCAGTTGCGCAGCGCCCTGGAACAGTTCGAGGGCATGGCCGTTGTGTCGTTCTCGCTGGTGGCGGGGCTGATCGCCCTGTACATCCTGCTGATCGGGCCCGGCGATTACTTCTTCCTTCGCAAAGTGGTCCGCCGCATGGCCTGGACCTGGCTGACGTTTCCGTTGTTAGTGGTGTTGGCCAGCGTAGGGGCCTATTACCTCGTGCCCTACCTGAAGGGAGATCGCTGCCGCGTCAACCAGGCGGACCTGGTGGATGTGGACGTCTCCTCGGGGCTGGTCCGCGGCACCACTTGGGCCAATATCTTCAGCCCGCGGTTGAAAACCTTCCACTTCGCCCTGGAGCCACGGCTGCCGGACGGCCGTCGGCCGTCGGAGGCCCAGGTAAGCCTGTCGTGGCTTGGCTTGCCGGGCGGCGGATTGGGCGGCATGAATCCGCGTACGGTCGGTGTATCCCAGTGGACGCAACCTTACGATTTCTCGCCGGATTTGGACAAGATGTCCGGCGTGCCCATCCAAGTCGGCGCGACCAAGAGCCTCACGGCGCGTTGGTTTGCCTCGGCCGCTCTGCTGCCCCAGGGCGACCTTACCGACTCCGGCGGAATCCTCTCCGGCAACATCGCCAACCCCTTCGATTTCCCCTTGGAGCAGTGCATGCTGGCCTACGGAAACTCGGCTTATGAGCTGGGCACCGTCGGCCCAAAAGACTCGGCCCAGATCGACGCCATGTCGAAGCGGAGCGAGTTGAGGACCTTGCTCACCGGACGCAAAGTGGTGCTGAGCCAAAGCGATACCTATCGCACCGAGTCGACCCCCTACGACCAGTCGAGCGCCGATATTGCCTACGTATTGCGGATGATGATGTTCTACGATGCTGCCGGCGGACGCCGCTACACCGGGCTCCTGAACGAATACCAGGGCTTTGTCGATCTCGATTCGCTGCTAAAGACCGATCGCGCGATCCTGGTGGCCCAGGCGCCGCCCGAGGCCAAGTCGCCACGCGAGGGCGCTCGGTTGGTCGACGGCGGCCAGACCTTGGAACAGCCGTCGGATCGGCATGTGACTCTGTATCGCTTTGTATTTCCGGTCAAGAAAGCCGCCCAAGAATCCAATCCTTAGTCCCTGGTCCGCCTAATCCCTGACCCCTGATCCCTGAGAGGACGTGAATCTATCGACCGAGAAACGACTGCGGCGACGTAACTCCTTATTTCTCGGTGAAACGTGCGGCTACGAATAACGACTTACGACGACGGAATTGAAAGATTCACAACCTCTGACCCCTGACCCCTGACCTCTGACCTCTGACCTCTGACCCCCGGCATGATCAAGACCCAAGACCTCACTAAGACCTACGGCGATCTGCACGCGGTCAACAACCTGAACCTCGATCTGGTCGAGGGCGACCTGTTCGGCTACATCGGACCGAACGGGTCCGGCAAGACCACGACCATGCGGATCCTGGCCACCCTCTTGCAGCCCACTTGGGGCGAGGCCACGGTCTGCGGATACTCGATCTACACCCATCCCAAGGAGATTCGGCGGCTGATCGGCTACATGCCCGACTTCTTCGGCGTCTACGACGACATGAAGGTCATCGAGTATCTGGAGTTTTTCGCGGCCACCTACCGCATCAAGGGGCCGGCCCGCCGCAAGATCTGCAACGACATGCTGGAGATGGTCGAATTGGGCTACAAGCGCGACGCCTATGTCACCAGCCTGTCGCGCGGCATGACGCAGCGACTGGGGCTGGCCCGCGTGCTGCTGCACGACCCGAAGGTCCTGCTCTTGGACGAGCCGGCCAGCGGGTTGGACCCGCGGGCGCGCATCGAGATTCGCGGACTGTTGAAGCAACTGGGAAAGACCGGCAAGACGATCATGGTCTCCAGCCACATCCTTCCCGAGTTGGCCGATATCTGCAACAAGGTGGGCATCATCGAGAAAGGCGTGCTGCTGGTGAACGCCAACGTGGCCGACGTGATGAAACAGGTCCGCCAGCGCACGGTGTTGCAGGTCGGCGTGGTCGGCGATCTCGAGCCCGCCGCCAGGCTCCTGGAACAGAGTAGCCTGGTGGAAAACGTTGATATCCTGGACGGCAAGATGAACGTCACCTTGGCCGAGCAGGTGACCGACTACAGCGACCTGCCGACCGTGCTGATCGACGCCGGCTTCAAGCTGACCCTCTTCCGCGAAGACGAGCTGAACCTGGAGACGGCCTTCATGGCGCTGACCAAGGGGATTACGGCGTGAGGAGGAGCGAATGGGGGCTGGAGGTTGGGGATTAGACAAGAGGCGTGAGGTGAGCTTGCTGCATGGGTGAAGGTGTGAAATCGCCGCAGCGCGCAGGATGAAGGAGTCGGGTCATTGATCCATCGAATCCAAATTCAGAACTTCAAGAGTCTGCGCGACGTGACCGTCGGTTTGTCTCCGGTGACGGTGTTCATCGGCAAGAGCGGGACGGGCAAGACTAACTTCGCGAACGCGATTCGTTTCCTTCGGGATTGCCTCGCTGTTGGGCCGCAGCGAGCTATGCAGCAGAATCCGAGCTATCGTTGCGCAACAAACTCCGCCGAGCCCGTCAGCTTCGACGTAGAATTTTCAGTCCCGGATTTCATAGAGCGCTTCGAGTACTTTCTTGAACTAGATGCGGAACATGCCGTCAACACGCCCCGAATCGAGTGGTTGAAGTATGGTGATCGAACAATTTTCAGGCAAATCGGTTTCACGAAAACCGGGCAAGGTCAGGGGTTTCATGGCGCGTCTCACTGGGAAGCCGAGCCGGCGCTAGCTCCCCTGCCGCAACCGGGCGAGCTTGCCCTGGGGCGTCTTCCAGGCATTGAGGCAGCGATGATCGCGTATACGGCGCTCACTTCAGCGATTGGCATCTATTCGTTCCCTTACGACGTTCTTAGGTCCGGTCAGCCTAAACAAAGCGAGCAGCGCCAAACGGGGCTAAGCGACCACGGTGACAACGCCCTCGACGTCGCGGAGGGAATCAACCGGGATCTGCAGAGAGTTGCCGTCCGAAAGTCGATTGCGGCGGCATTGAGGAAGATCAACGATACGATCATCAGCGTGGAGATCGATCCTCGCAAACCAGTAGAGGCGATGGTCGGGCATCGGCTCGGGGAGAAAGCGTTGGGGCTGAAGCTCAGCCAAGAATCAGACGGATTTCGCCGCTTTTACGTTCACCTGCTGGCTCTGTATCAGTTGCCCTCCAAGCAGACGATGGTCTTTGAAGAGCCGGAAAACGGAATCTATCCCGGCGCTCTGTCGTTGTTGGCCGACGAATTCAAGGCGACTCCGGACGCCGGACGCGGCCAGGTGCTGCTGACGACACATAGTCCGGCGCTGCTGGATCACTTCTCAGCCGACCACATTCGAGTCGTGGAACTTGCCGATCTTGAGACCCAGATTGGAACGCTAGCCGAAGAACAGAGGGAATCGCTCCGAGGGGAACTGTTGCGTGCAGGGGAGCTTCTCACCGCCGATCCGGCGCGGAGACAAGAGCCATGAGTCCCAAGCGGCTCGTGCTCATGGTCGAAGGCCAAGGCGATGTGGAAGCTGCCCCAACATTGGTCAAGCGACTGCTCGCCGAGCACTCGTTTTTCGATGCTGTCTCCTTGGATCCGCATCCCATTCGCGTTGGTGAATACTCAAAGATCAGCAAGAACGGCTTTGCTGAATGGAAACGATTTCTTCGGGTTGCCGCGATGCGGAGGAATCTCGGCGGCTGTGTGCTGCTTCTGGATGGAGATAGCAAAACCAAGGTGAAAGGACAGCCATTTTGTGCCATGCGGGCGGCACAACGGCTCGCCGCGGAGGCCATGACGGTGGGCGCAGGGGCGCAATTCTCGGTAGCGATCGTTTTTGCTTGTATGGAATTCGAGTCGTGGCTGATCGCGGGTGTTCCGTCCCTCGTGAATCAACCTTTTACGGACGGTCGCAAGGAGATTTCCGAGTTGCCTTCGCGCATACCCGACAATCCAGAACAGATACCCAGGGATGCCAAGGGATGGTTCCGAAGGGTCATGCGAACGGGTTACAGTGCGACACGAGATCAGGCCGAACTGACAAGGCTAGTCGATCTGAATGCTATTCGCGCGCATCCAAGCATGCGGTCCTTCCAGCGCATGGAATCGGCGATCAAGGAAGTGGTTGACGCGATCCGTGAGGGATCGCATGCTGTGACACCGCTTCCTCAGAAGAGCGGCTGACAGCCGCCGCAGGAGCCGCTATTCAATGTGGCCACGAAGCAGGGATGCCGAGCGGCGGAAAGCGAATGCTCTCGCAAAATGTGTCCGGCGGCTGTTAGCCGCCGGCTATTCATCCCCCTGATCCCTGACCTCTGACCTCTGACCTCTGATCCCTGCCCCCTGTCCGTCACGCCGTCTGCGCCTGTCGGATAGCGGTGGAGGAGATGTCTTCGCGGAACACTTCCGGCGGAACTTCCCGGCAGATCGGCCGCAATGGCTCCGGGAGATCGAGATCGCCGAGGCGGAGGAAGCGTCCGTCCACCGACCGGGCGAAGACCAGGAAATGGCAGCCCCGCTCGGCCAATCGCCGCAGCGCATTGTCACAGGCCGACGAGTCGCCGCCATAGTAGCAGGGAGCGGCGATCCGCTGCAGAGTATCAATACCCACCACGAAGGTTGCGGCCGGAAACAACCGCGATTTCTCCTCGAAGGTGGCGGCGCGGGTCAGACAGGCCGTTTGGTCGGCCGTCCACTGGCCCAATCGGCTTTCGATTTCCAGGTAGTCCAAGGGCGGCTTGTCCACGTTGAGGATCGAAAGTTCGACGCTTACCGGCTGCTGCAAGACCTCTTGGGCCACGTGGAGCATGCGCTCGTGGCCGGCGTGCCAGGGGTGAAAAGCGCCCGGAAAAACGGCGGCGGCCGGGGCCGTATTGGGTCCGACCTGCACAACCTCGCTCTTGCCCAGAAGCAAATCTTGCCAGGCGGGCGGCGCAGAGACCCGCGACTCCTCCAGCCTTTCGCCTTCCAGCAGGTCGAGCGGCAGGCGAGCGTCAATCCCGCACGCCTCGGCCACTACGTTGAGCGTCAAGTATCCGGCCAATCGCTCCTCTTCCGCCCGCGTCCGTCGATCCTTGTGCAACTTCAGATGCCAGGCCGCCGTTTGTGCGGCGGTTTGCACCGCGGCGTGAATGCGGTGCGGACCGTGTTTCGGCCGATCGGTGGCCAGACTGGCGGTGCAGGCCACCCCGGCGGGCATGGCCGTTGGCTCCTCGTAGCGGCGAGCACGATGAAAGGCCGCCATCGCCATGGCCCGCGACGTCAGCGAGGAGCAGAACTCCTCCGGGCGGCTGCCGAGAAAGGCAACCATGGCGGCAGCCGAGTAGGGAACGACAGCTTCGAGCAAGGTCCGCGAGCCGCCGGCGACTTCCAGCAGATCGGCGATCGCCCGACTGCCGCCGCCGGCCGCCGCCAGCGCGATCCGCGTGGGCGTATCGTGGATCTGCTCGACAAGTTGGCGCGGAGTAAAGAGCATGGCTTTTCCAAGGAAGTTTAACGTGGAACGGGCGACGGGAGAAGCCGCCGAGCGCGGACCCCACCACAGAGTGGGGGTGACGGTACGATGATACCGTGAGCGGGATCGGGGTCGGTTCGTCTGGGCGATTCGACCAAGGTTTAATCAATAGTGGGCTGTCAGCGGTCGAAAGAGAATCGTGGCGGGTCTCGCGAGCTGAGATTCCGCTTCCCCAACCCGGAGTTGCGGCGCCATGAACGGTCGGCTCGAACAAGTTGCACCCCTAGTGCTGGTCATCGACGAACAACAGCAAGACTTGAATCAGGTAGCGGCCATCCTGGCGTCCGCGAACATCGCTTGCCAGTGTTGCACCCGCCCGGACGAGGCGTTTGCCTTGGCCCTGAGAAACCCGCCCGACCTGATCCTCTGCGACACGAATCTGTTCGGCGAGAGCGGGCCGGAAACCTGCGAGCGAATCAAGCGACAACCGGGGTTGGAAGAGGTTCCGGTGATGTTCCTTTCGAACGCGCAAATCCCGGATGTGATTCGCCGCGGCCACGGGGCCAACGGCGCCTACTGTCTGCGCAAGCCGTTCGCCGCGGAAGTGCTGGTAGGATTGATCGACGCGGCCATCACCGCCCGGCCGGTCGTGGCTGCCGATGCCAGCTAGCGCGGATCACTCGCCGCCGATGGCACACCCTGCGCGGCGCAAATTCGGCGGCTGCAGTAGCTTTCCCTCCCGCCGCGCATGCTGCGGCCTCATTTCGCAGCCGCTATCGGCCGCCGCATCAGACACGACCAGCCGGAGTAACCGTTGCTCCGGCTGGTAGATTCGATTCGGGTGCGGCGCGCCTGCAGGACTTCGAACAATCGCCCCAGCTCATTGTGGATTTCGTCGCTGCTGACCCGCGGCGGCCCCTCTTCGGCCGCATTGTCCGTCGCTCCCGCCAAACAAAAGAAATAGGACCCGGGCCGCGTTACCCGCCACAGCATATCGAGGTACTTTTGCAGGTTCAAGAGACGGATGAAATGGTAGAAGCCGGCGTCGTAGACTATGTCGAATTGCCCGGCGGAACGGGCGAACTCGAACACATCCTCCAAGACGAATCGCAACAGGGCGTCTTGCTGCTCGGCCCGCAGTCGGGCACGCTCCAAGGCGATCGGCGAGCAATCGACGGCCGTCACCTCGAACCGGCGGCGAGCCAGGTACACCGCATCGGCCCCGCTACCGCAGCCCAGTTCCAAGACGGTGCCCGAGCGGAAATGCCCCTCGTCGAGGACTCGAATGAGTTCTGAATGGGGAACGCCAACGTCCCAAGGCGGGGTGCCCTGACGATACGCATCTTCCCACTCCGCGGGGCTCGCAAACGGCGGTCTCGACATCTGATTCATGGCCATCCGGCACTCCTTCCTCTGCTCGCTACGGCCTGATTTACGACCAATCGTTGCCGCCGGAGAGGGTATGTTTCGTTTACAAGCGCAAGCAATAGAAATCTTTAGTGTGCGGCCGGAGCTCGGGCGATGCAAGTGGCCCGCGGAAAAATGGGCCGCTAATGGCGGACCGCGCTGGCCTGCGAATCGATCGCCAGCCGACCGAACCTCCGGCCCAGCTTGTGCATTCTACCAAATATCGGCCCGTTTATGCGGCACAAGCCAATTTGCCGAAAATTCTGATATAAGCGGAACTGTGCAATTTGCCGATTTCAAGGACTGCGTTGAAAGAGACTGTGAACGCGTCGAGGCGAGCGATGGCAGGGAAATGGTTGACCTTAATGGCGGTATTCGGGCTGGTGCCGAATGTTGGCGCCGGCCAGCAATTCGCATTGCCCCCTAACCCGCCCGGCGCCGCTGGCAGCAACCAAGATCTTACCGTGCCACCCGTCTGGGGACAGATTCCATCTGGATCAGCCGGTCCAGCGGCTTACCCCCCTTCGGTTCCCCGCGAACGGCAGGCCCCGCCGGGCGTCACCCTGGCCGAGCTCGAGCAGGCCAGCCTTGCCTGCAACCCCACCTTGGTCCAGGCGACCATGCGGATCCGGGCGGCTGAAGGCGACTACCGGCAGTCGGGGCTGTATCCCAATCCGGTGGTCAGCTACCTTGGCGATGAAATTGGTGATGAAAATACGGCCGGCTTTCAAGGCATGACCGTGGGACAGGAACTGGTCACCGCCGGAAAGCTGCGGCTCGGCCAAGCGGTGGCGGGCCAAGCAATCAAACAGGCCCAGTGTGCGTTTCAGGCCCAGCGCCTGCGGGTGCTGACTGACGTGAGAACCGCTTTCTACGACTCCCTGGCGGCCCAGCAAATGGTCGCGCTCTACGGTCAGTTGGTTGACATCGGCCAGGAAGGCTTGCAGACCACCGAGAAGTTGCTGGCCGGCAAGGAAGCCAGCCGGGTGGATGTATTGCAAGCCCGCGTCGAGGCCCGTTCCGTCGCCCTTCAGTTGCAAAACGCCCGAAGCCAGCAAGCCGGCACTTGGCGTCGTTTGGCGTCGGTGGTAGGCAAGCCCGACATGCCACTGACGCCCTTGGCCGGAAACTTGGAAGAACAACTGCCGCCACTAACTTGGCAGGAAGCCCGCAGCCGGCTGTTCGCTGGAAGCCCGGAACTGGCCGAGGCCCAGGCCGGCGTCCAGCGGGCCCAGTGCGCCTTGCAGCAGCAGCTTGCTCAACGGGTACCGAATCTGCAGGTGCAGGCGGGCATGGCCTACGACAACTCAACCGGCTATAATACCGCCAGCGCCAGCATCGGCGTGCCGCTGCCCATCTTCAACCGCAATCAGGGGAACATCACTCGGGCGGAGGCGGAGTTGACCGATGCCCGCCGGGACGTGGAGCGTCTGCAGCTCCAGTTGCAGCAGCGGCTGGCCACCGCCTTCCAGCAATTCGAGAGCGCCTGGCAACAGGCCGAGAAGTACCGGGGCGAAATCCTGCCCGACGCCGGGCAATCGTTGAAGCTGACCCGCGAAGGTTATCGCGCCGGTGAGTTGAATTACCTGACTTTGCTCACTGCCCAACGGACCTACTTCCAGGTGAGCTTAAGCTACGTCCAGAGCCTGCAATCGCTCCACGTCAGCCGTGCGGCCATCGAAGGCATGTTGCTCTCGGGAGGACTTGGCCCCGGCGCGGGGCCAACCGCGGGCCCGGCGGTGACCGCGGCGGCGGCCACGCCGATGGTCCCAGCAGGCGGCGCCGCCGCAAGTGCCGCCGGAGAGTAGCCCCTAAACCTAACGGTCCGCCTGCAACCCGCGCCACAACTCCTCATACTTCGGCCGTAACCAGGATGTCCACGCCCACGGTGGCTCGGACGAAGCGATGGGCGGAAAGGGCCATGCCTCCCGCCACCGCGTAGGCGATCCCGAGCTGGTCGAGCTTGGCGGCGATGCTCCGCAGCGTCTGATGGACTGGGTCGTTGCCCGTGAAGAACTTGCACATAGCCGCCACTGCGTCGACGTCCGGCCGCCGCAGCCATTGGTCGTAGGTTTCAGCCACCGAAGCTTTGCTGCTCATGCCTGCCTCCGGTTGTATCGTACCTCGTGAACCACGCTGGCGGAACCGCGGCACAACGCCCGGCAGGCGGGAGCTACTGGAACCGGCCGAAGCGGCCGACCAGCGTGGGCAGCACCAACAGGTTCAAGGCGGTGGAAGTGAACAGGCCGCCCAGGATGACCATCGCCATCGGCTGTTCCATCTCTTGCCCCGCGCTGGCGCCCCCTAAGGCGATGGGCAACAACCCGAGGGCCGTCACCAAGGCGGTCATCAGGATCGGACCGAGCCGTTCGAGGGCTCCGCGGATCACCAGCCC
The DNA here is from genome assembly GCA_021784975.1 of Planctomycetota bacterium. GTDB lineage: Bacteria > Planctomycetota > Planctomycetia > Pirellulales > Thermoguttaceae > JAJYGU01. The sequence goes on along the minus strand of JAJYGU010000380.1, from coordinate 8,545 downwards.
GCGGTCCCAGGGGTGGCCTTCTACTTCGACCAAGTGCTGGTAGTGGGAGACGAGCATGATGCTGTTGCGAGTGGAAATGCCGAACAGGGTGACGAACCCGACCAGCGATCCGATCGACATGACGCCGCCGCCCAACCAGACCGCGGCGATGCCGCCCACCAGCGCGAAAGGCAGATTGGCCAGCACCAGGGCCAGCAGCCGCCAGGAGTTGAAGGCCGCGTAGAGCAGCACGGTGATTCCCACCAAGACCCCCGCGGAAAGGGCCAGCAGTTCGTTGCGAGCGGCTTCGGCGGCCTGGGCCTCGCCGCCAAACTCGAAGACGTAATCCTTGGACCGCTGAACTTGCTGCTGAATTGCCCGCCGGGCCTCGGCCAGGAAACCGCTCACGTCGCGGCCGCGGACGTTGCACTGCACCAGGGCCCGGCGGTTGGCGCCTTCGTGGGCGATCATAGAACGGCCGCTGGCGCGTTCGACGGAGACCAGATTTTCCAAGGGGATGCGGCCGGCCGGGGTGTCGATGAGGATGCCGCGAATGCGTTCGACGTTCCAGGGCGAGGGCGGAAAAGGGGACAGTCCCCCTTTACCCGAACGGGCCGCGGGGTCGTTCGCTAAGAGGGGGACAGTCCCCTTTTCCGCCTCCGCCGCCACCCGCACCACGATGTCGAATACCCGCGTCTGATCGTAGACCTGATTGACGGTGCTCCCCTGGAAGACCGCCTGCAGCACGTCCAGGAGCTGCACGGGGCGCAGCCCATAACGGGTGCACTGCTCCCGCTTGGCCACTAGCCGGAGTTCGGGCACCCCGGCTTGCTGTTCGACCGCCACGCCGTCCGCCCCGGGAACCTTTCGCAGCACTTCGGCGGTGGCGGTGGCCAGTCGATCCAATTCGTCCAAGTCGGGGCCGTAGATGCGGATGGCCACTTGGGCCACCGCCCCGGTAATGGTCTCCTCGATGCGCTCGGCCAGAAATGAGTTGATGCCGAAATAGAAGCCGGGATACTTGGCGACGACCGACCGCAATTCATCCCTCGCCTCGTCGGCCTGCTCGCCCTTCAACGGCTTGGTGGCCACGTAGGTCTCGCTATTCTCGGGCCCCATGACGTCTTCCGACAATTCTGCCCGACCGACTTGCTGGCAGACCTGATCGACCACCGGCAGCGCGGCCAGGTCCTTTTGAACCTTCGCTCCCACCCGCAGCGATTCGGCCAGCGAGGTGCCCGGCAAGCCGGCCATGTGGACGATGTAATTCCCTTCGTTGAGATCCGGGATGAACTCGCCGCCCAGAAACGGCAGGGTGACGGCGGCGGCGGCAAACAACAGCAGGGCCGACAGGCCGATCCACCAGGGATGGCGAAGGGTGGGCCGCAACAGCCGCTCGTAGAGCCGCTTGCACCAGCCCAGCAGCCGGGTGTCGTGCTCGGCAAAGAGGCCGCCTGACCGGCCGGTCAACAGCACCGCCGACATGGCGGGCGTGATCGTCAGGGCCACGGCCAACGAAGAGAGGATCGACAACACGTAGGCGCAACCCAGCGGTGAGAAGAACTTGCCCTGGATCCCGGACATGAGGAAGATGGGTACGAAGACCAAGGCCACGATGAAGGTGGCAAACACCACCGCGCTGCGGACCTCGAGCGAAGCTTCGAGGATGACGGTCAGGGGCGGGCGGGGGGTGGCCGAAGCGGCGTTCTCCCGTAAGCGGCGGTGGATGTTCTCCACGTCGATGATGGCGTCGTCGACCACCTCGCCGATGGCGATGGCCAGCCCGGCCAAAGTCAAGGTGTTGATCGTCTCGCCAAATGCCTTCAGGGCCGCCACCGCCGTCAGCAGCGACAACGGGATGGCCGTCAGGCTGATCAGGGCGGTGCGCGTATTGGCGAGAAACAGGAACAACACGACCACCACCAGGATGCCGCCCTCCAGCAAGGCCAGATCGATGTTCCGCAAGGCCCGCTGGATGAAGGTGGCCTGGCGAAACAGGCGGCTGTGGAGCTCGACGTCGCGGGGCAGGGCCTCACCCAGCGAGCCGAGGGTTGCCTCGACGGCCCGGGTCACCTCCAGGGTGTTGGCCCCGAACTGCTTGTAGACCACCAACTCCACGGCGGGCTGGCCCAGAATGCTGAAGTCGCCGAACTTGGGCTCCGGGCCGATCACCACGTCGGCCACCTGTCGCAGCCGGATGGGCAGCGTGTCGTGGACCGCCACCACCACGTCGGCCAGTTGATCGGTCTTGGTCAAGCTGGCCTGGCTAGTGACCGTGATCCGCTGGTTGCTGTTTTCGACGAAGCCGGCCCCCACCAGCCCGTTGGCCTGGCCTACCGCTGTCAGGACATCGTTGAGCGACAAGCCGTAGGCCAACAATTGCTTGGGGTGGACCTGCACCTGGAACTGCCGCACTTCACCGCCGAAGATGGTCACGTTGGCCACGCCGGGGATGGCCAGCAACAGCGGCCGCACGGTCCAATCCGCCAGCGTGCGAAGCTGCATGGGGGTGGTCGTGTGGGCCGTCAAGCCCAGCCGCAGCACAATGCCGGAGGAACTGGTCATGGGGGCCATCACCGGCGGCCGCACCCCCTGTGGCAAGCGTCCGGCAAGCTGGGCCAGCTCCTCTCCGACAAATTGCCGGTCCACCAAGATATTGGTGCGGTCCTCGAAGATGGCGGTAACGACCGAAAGGCCCTGGATTGAATTGGACCGCAGTGTCTTGAGCCCCATGGTCCCATTGATCGAATATTCGATGGGCCGCGTCACCAGCGCTTCGACGTCCCGCGGGCTGAAGCCCGGCGCCTCGGTCTGGATCACCACCATTGGCGGGACGAACTCGGGGAAGACGTCGTACTTGGCGGTTTGCAGGGAGTAGACTCCCGCGGCCAACACCAGCCCGGCCACTAACAGCACTACCACCCGGTAATGCAGACTGCCGCGGACCAGGGCGTTGAGCATGGCGGGTCAGAGGTCGGAGGTCAGGGATCAGGGATTTGGAATCTCGTCGGGCCGAGTATCGCTCTAATCGGCGATCTGGATGGCTTGTTTGTATTCTTCCGACAACAGGTCTTGCGCGCCTTTGATCACGACGTGGCTGCCTTCGGGCAGGGTGGGACGCACGTAAACCGTGCCGTTTTCTTCTCCCTCGACGTCGACGAATTGTTTGACGAATTCCTCGGGGCCTCGCTGGATATAGATCAGTCGGCGGTTGTTCCACTGGAGCACCGCCGACTCCGGCACTTCAACGACTTCCTGGGGTGGGCCCACGTGGATGATCGCCTCGGCTTGCAGGCCGACCGGGAGGAGACCGCGAGGATTGATTGCCCGGTAGATTACTTCCACTCCTTGCTGCAACGGCCCGGTTGCGCTTGGCTGCAACGGAGTGGTTCCCGTCTTGACGCGGACCAGGCTGGCGGACAGTGGCCGGTGCTCGAAGCCCGGCAGGGTGATCTGCGCCTGGTCGGGGATTTCGCTCAGCGGCAATTGCGAAGGAAGCACAAGCACCGACACCCAAAGCTCTTGGGGATCGTAGATGGTGGCCACCAGGCTGCCGGCTGCGACGACCTCGCCGGGCCGGCTGACTAGGCTGGTCAGTTGCCCGCTCTGAGGGGCCACGAGCCGAAAGCGGAATTCGGTGCTTTGCTTGGCCAGGGCCTCTTGCAGGTCCTTTTCTTGGGCCTGGAGGGCACTGAGGCGGGCCTGGAATTGCGCGGAAGTCCCCTTGGCGCCAATAAGGAGTTTGTCCGCAACCACCTGCTCGCCGATTTGACGCAAGCGCTCAACTGAGTTGTTGGCGACCCCCAGTTGGGCCTCCGTCTCGCTGATCGTCCCTCGTATGTTCCGCAACTGGTTCTCCAGAGACAGGCGATCGGTGGGGTTCCACTCGACCCGCAGGTTGGCCACGAGCTGCCCGCGGGACATCTTCTGGCCCACGATGGGCATGGACTCCTTGGAAGGGGCCTCGAGGACGCCCGTCCAGGGGCTGCGCACTTCCGCCTGGCGGTACGGCACGGTGACCGTAAGTCCCAACAACCTGGCCGTTTTCTGCCACTTGACTCGCTTGGGAGCTTCCGCGATCAGTCCCAGTTGCTTCCGGCCTTCCGGACCCAATTGGATGACGACTTCTTGCGTCTTCGGGTTGACGATTCGCCGCGACGGCGCCTCAATGGCCGCCTGGTGGCCGGCCTCCTGTTTCCGCTCGGTTCGCCCCTGGCGCCATACCCAATAGGCAAGCCCACCTAGTACCACGAGCAGGGCGAGGAAAGCGGCGGTGCGTAGCAAGCGGCTGGCCATGCGGTGGATTATATCCTGGCGAATCAGGCTCCCCAAGCTGCCCCGCTACGGATTCTGGAGCATGATCCGCGAGGCGAGGAGCAATGGCTGCATGTGGCTGGGGCCGGTGTTTCTGCCGATCGTCGGGGCGAGAGGCATCTCGCTGGCCGCGGCGCTCGCCAAGCGACGCTCCAACCGGCGAGCATCTTATTACCGCGTCTGGCATGAGCCGAAACGTTTAGCGGCCCACGGAAGGTTCGGTCCTGCACCACCAATCGTCGCCGTGCCGGCGATGGCTAAACGTTTCAGGTTGTGCCGCGGACGTTGCAGCGTATAAAACCGGCGTTGACCTTGTTTCGTTCCGCAGGGCGGGATACTATGTAGGAAATCACACCGTAAAGGTTTGATCGTCTCCCCCAGACTATCCAATTTCTCAAGGAAAGTTGAATGGCAGTCTCGTTTGTCCTTCGCGCGTTTCGCCGTCAGGCGGGCTGGCTCTTGGTGGTGGTTCTGTTGTTGTGCGGGCTGGGCCCGTTGGCATGGGGCGACTTGGTCGGTCCGACGGCCGAAGACCACACCATCGCCGAAGAAGTCGCCTGGCTGATGGAAAAACAGCACCTGTCGCGGCACCCTTTGGACCGAGAGATCTCACAGCGGTGTTTCACGAATTTCTTGAAGACCCTCGACCCGATGAAGCTCTACTTCTACCAGTCGGATATCGACGAGTTCATGAAGTATCGGGACGGGTTGAGCGAACGAGTGAGGGCGGGCGACCTCAGTTTTGCCTATCTGGTGTTCAACACGCTGCTCCACCGCGTCGACGAAAGGGTGAAGCTGGTCGATGAACTGCTGGCCAAGCCGCACAACTTTAGCGCCGATGAACAGATGGTGGTCGACCGCAAGGCGGCCCAGTATCCGCGCACGCCGGCCGAGGCCCAGGATCGTTGGCGGAAGCGGATCAAGTACGACTTGCTGGTGCTGAAGGTCGATAAGAAGGACGGCAAGCAGGCCATCGACAAGCTCACCAAGCGCTACCACAGCTTCGATAAGCGGATGCACCAGACGGACCACAGCGAGTTGCTGGAAATGTATTTGAACGCCTTTACCACGGCGTTCGACCCGCACAGCGACTACATGTCGCCCGACACCCTCAAGAACTTCGACATCGCCATGAGTCTGAACCTGGAAGGGATCGGGGCCTCGCTGATGAACGAAGACGGCTACACGGTGGTCAAGCAAATCATCCACGGCGGAGCGGCCGACAAGGAAAAAAGCCTGAAAGTCAACGACAAGATCGTCGGCGTAGGCCAGGGCGATAGCGGCGAAATGGTCGACGTAGTGGACATGAAGATCAACGACGTGGTGAAACTGATCCGCGGCAAGCGGGGCACTACCGTCCGGCTGGATGTGATTCCGGCTAACGGGAAGCAGGCCAAGGTGATCAAGATCGTCCGCGAGAAGATCGAGCTGACGGACCACGAGGCCCGCGGCGAGGTGTTCGACGTGGGCCGGAAGGCCGACGGCACCCCATATCACGTGGGGGTGATCGACCTGCCCAGCTTCTACATGGACATGGAAGGCGCCCGCCGCGGCCTGCCCGACTTCAAGAGCACGACCCGCGACGTGCGAAAGATTCTGGACGACTTCAACCAGAACGGCGTCGACGCGGTGGTGCTCGACCTCCGCAAGAACGGGGGCGGCTCGCTCACCGAAGCGATCAACTGCACCGGCCTGTTCATCGCCGAGGGACCGGTGGTGCAGGTCAAGGACGCCGACGGCCGCGTGCAGCCGCAATACGACCTGGACCCGACTCCCACCTGGTCCGGCCCGCTGGTGGTGTTGATCAGCAAGTTCAGCGCCAGCGCCAGCGAGATCCTGGCCGGGGCCATCCAGGACTGCGGCCGGGGCTTGATTGTGGGCGACCACTCCACCCACGGCAAGGGGACGGTGCAGAGCTTGCTCGACCTCGGCCAGCAATTGTTCCGGATCCCCAACGCCCCTTCGATGGGAGCGCTCAAGGTGACCATGCAGCAGTTCTACCGACCCGACGGCGACAGCACGCAGAAGCGGGGAGTGCTCTCCGACATCGAGCTGCCCTCGCTCACCTCGCACCTCGATGTGGGCGAGGCCGATCTCGATTATCCGGTCAAGTTCGACAAGGTCGATCCCTTGAACTTCAGGCGGTTCGGCTACGTCACTCCGGCCCTCTGCCAGCAACTACGGCAGCTTTCCCAGGCCCGCGTCAAGAACTCCCCGAAGTTCCAGAAGGACCTGCAAGACGTCGCCCGCTTCGAGGAACAGAAGAAGAAAAAGTACGTGACGCTCAATCAGGATAAGTTCCTCAAAGAGCGGGCCGAGTTGAACTCCGACAAGGAAGAAGAAAAGACCATCGAGAAACTCAACGATCCCAACGGCAACAAGATCGAGCGGGATTACTATCTCGACGAGGTGCTGGCCATCACCGTCGATTACACCCGGCTCCTGTCGGCCGCCAAGCTGCAAAACATGGCGGTTGGAGCACGCAACTAGCCAAGCGTGATAACGAGACCATGCTCCGCATGGAACCCGGCTGGATCCGCGAGCAGTGGCGGTGGGTCAGCTACGCCGTACCTGACACAGGCAGCCCTGGAAACGAGCGGCACGGGGACGACTATTTGCTTCCCTTTTCGACTTCGTTGCGGGCCACGAACTGCAGTAGCACGTTCGTGGGCAGCTCCGCCTCGGCTACCAGCTTCAGGTCGAGCCGTACCCCATAGGGCAGGAGTTGGCCCGTCTTGATCCTGGCTTCCGGTCCGTCGATCTGGTCCACTGAGAACTCGGGGGTTCGGGCAAACGGCGGGCAGAAGGCCACGTGAATGCTGCCGCTCCGCTGTCGGCGTGCAAAGACGATCCGCGCAAAGCCCGACAGGGTGTCATGGCCGTCGGCCGCCCGGCCGCGAACCAGCTTTTGGAGCACGTCGTCGGGCGGCAGTTCGTGGAAACGGCGGGCTGGCTGAACCACCGGCAAGACCGTGTCCGCCCGTCCGACCGTTCCCGCCGCCAAGGCAGGCCCATTCGGACGCCAAAAACGCCCTGCCTGGTGTGGAGCTGCGCCTGCCGCCTGCCTGAGAAACCGTTGCCATGCCCAGACCTCTTCCAACCCGAGGATGGTCCACAAGGCAAACGTTGCGGCGGCATGCGTTCCCCGCACGGATACGGCGGCGCCCAAGGCCACCGTGGCCAGGGTAGCGCCAACCATCGCCATCCAGACGGTGCGCCCCACGAACCCCGCAGGGGATCGAATTGGCCAACTCAGCCGAATCGTCAAGGCGGCGGTGGCCACCATCGCCGCCACCGCCAGCAGAGCCGCGGGATCGAGGGGATGTGGCAACGCGCCGCCGAGCCGCCGGGCCGCCAGAACCACTGCCGCCGCACTCAGCAAACCCAACAGCCCGGCCGACATCCAGCCAGCGATGACGGCCGGCAACCCATTCAGGCCGCCACCCAGGCTCCACAAACGCTCGCTGCTCATGTGTCCCGCTAGCGTCCCGCCGCCGCAGCCAGGTCCGCGACGCGATGCGTCTTTTCCCAGGTGAAATCAGGATCATTCCGGCCGAAATGTCCGCCCGATGCCGTCTTGCGATAGATCGGCCGCCGCAGATCCAGATACTGGATGATTCCGCCCGGCGTCAACGGGAACACCTGGCGGACCACCTGGCAGAGCTTGTCGTCGTCAACCTTGCCGGTCCCCTCCGTATCGACCCGCACGCTCACCGGCTCACAGACGCCGATGGCATAGGCCAACTGCACTTCGCAACGATCGGCCAATCCGGCGGCCACGATGTTCTTGGCGACGTGGCGGGCCATGTAGGCGGCGCTGCGATCGACCTTGGTCGGGTCCTTGCCGCTGAAGGCGCCGCCGCCGTGTCGGGCCCAGCCGCCATAGGTATCGACGATGATTTTCCGCCCGGTCAAGCCGCAATCGCCGTGCGGCCCGCCCACCTCGAATCGGCCGGTGGGGTTGACGTGGTAGACGATCCTGCCGTTGACCAGCTCCTTGGGCAGCACTGGATTGATGATCTGATCGACAACGAACTGGCGAATTTCTTTCTGGCAGACCTCGGGCGCGTGCTGAGTGGAGACCACCACCGTGTCGATCCGCGCCGGCTTGTTGTTGGCATACTCAACGGTCACCTGGCTCTTGCTGTCGGGCCGCAACCAGGCAACCTCCGCCTTCTGCCGGGCCACGGTGAGCCGATTGAGGATCCGATGCGCCAGCGCGATCGGCAGCGGCATCAACTCCGGGGTGTCG
>JAJYGU010000413.1 GCA_021784975.1 Planctomycetota bacterium | reverse complement strand
GGCTGGCAACGCCGCCAAGGTAAACCTGTTCGAGGTCTTCGGAGGCTATGCCATCCCAGTCACCTTTGCCGGCAAGGTCGCGACAGTGCGGCTGACGCTACGCGGGCTCAACGACGTAAGCGGTAAGACCCTCTGCGAAGTGATCCATCCCGGCGGGGCCGGGTGGGTTCCGGTCAAGGCATCGCCAACCGGCAACGAAATCCACCTCGACGTGCCGGTGCACCGCGGCTGCGCGATGGTCCGCCTGAGAACGTCGTAGCGGCACGCAAAACTCACACGTGGATCTGGTAAGGTTCGCGCTCCGCTCGCCGGCAAAGGGCGGTGGCCTCCTGGTCACCGCTGAATTGCTTGGTCTGCGGGTCCCAGCGGATCTTGCGGCCCACCAGCATGGCGATGTTGGCGAAGTGGCAGGCGTTGACCGCGCGGACGTGGTCCCACACGTTGGCCACCGGCCGCTTGCCCGTGCGGATGCAGTCGAAGAAGTTCCACATGTGGCCGAAGCGGGCGGCGGCCAGGTCGGCTCCGTAGATTTCCGCCATCAGATCTTCGATTTCCCGCCGGGCCTTCGGATCGCCACCAATCTCTTCCACCGGTTTGCCGCTGAGGCGGTTGCGATTGACGCGGATTCGGCCGCGGTCTCCCTGGAGGATCAACTGGTTGTCGCCGCTGACGAGCTTGATGGTGGCGCCGGTGGAGAGCTTCAGGTCGACATCGAACTCATGGACCACGTTGAAGGCCACCGGCATTTCCCGGGCCGGGACCTTGCCCAACAGGAAGGCGAGCACCTGCTCGCGGGGCACGCTCATGAACTTGCAATGCTTGGGCTCCGCTTCGATCACCTGCCCGTCCTTGCCGCCCAGCGCCCAGAAGGCGATGTCGGTATGGTGGACGCCCCAATCGGTCACCTGACCGCCGGAGTACTCGAACCACCAGCGAAACTCCCAGCCGATCCGCTCCGGGCAGAAGGCCACTTTGGGGGCTTGGCCCAGCCACATGTTCCAGTCGAGCACGGCCGGCGGACGGGCGGTGGCAAAGGGGCCGAAGCCCTTTTTCTTGTTGGAGGCCCGCGAGCCAGCCTTGCCCACCGAGCTGATGGCGTGCAGATTCTTGCCCAGACGGCCGCTGCGGGCGATGGCCACCGCCTTGAGGAACCGCAAGTCGAACTCGCTCCGCTGTTGGGTGCCTACCTGGAAGGTCTTCTGGTATTTGCGGACCGCCTCGCAGATCACGTCACCCTCGGCCACCGTGAGCGTCAGCGGCTTCTCGCAATAGACGTGCTTGCCGGCCTTCATCGCGTCGATGGCGATCTTGACATGCCAGTGATCGGGAGTGCCGATGGTCACCACGTCGATGTCCTGGCGGGCGAGCAGGTCCCGATAATCTTGATAGACCTTGCACTTCTCCTTGTACGGGGCGGCGAAGCGGCGGGCATTGCCCAGGTGGACGTCGGCGCAAGCCACCAGGTTGCCCAGGACCGCGGCGGTGCGGCCGTCGTCGGTACCGCGCCCGCCGACGCCGATGGCCCCGACGTTCAGCCGGCTGTTCTTCGATTCCTGGCCGCCGACGGCCGCGCTGGTAAACCGATAGGGGGCGGCCATCGCCGCGGCTGCCAGGGTGGAGGTCGTCCGGAAGAAGTCGCGCCGGGTTGCCTGGCGAGCAGTCATATCAGTGTTTTCAAAGAGTTACCGCTTCGAGAACTGGGTCCCGCGCCGGGCGCCGCGGAAACCGTATTTCTTGCGCTCTTTCATGCGGCCGTCGCGGGTCAGCAGGCCGGAATCCCGCAGCCCGTCGGCCAGTTCGGCCCCGTACTGCTTCAGCGCTCGGGCGATACCCAGCTTGCAGGCATCGGCCTGTCCGGTGATGCCGCCGCCGTCGACCCGGATCAGCACGTCGAGCTCGCTTTGCTTGCCGGTCTGCTCGAGCGGGGCAACCACCGCCTTCCGCTGCCGGATACAGAGGAAATACTCATCCAGGCTGCGATTGTTGATGGTGATCTTGCCTTCGCCCGGCCGGATCCGCACGCGGGCAACCGAGGTCTTGCGCCGGCCGGTGCCAAGGATGTCGTTGCTAGTGACTGCCATGGGTCGTTAGTCCTTGCTTCCGAGTTCCACCGGTTCGGCCTGCTGCGCCTGGTGGGGATGTTCGCTGCCGACGTAAATCTTCAACTTATCGAGGGTTCTGAAGGCCAACTTGTTCTTGGGCAGCATCCGCCGCACCGCCTCGCGGAGAATCAACTCCGGCCGCCGTTTCCGCCGTTCGCCGGCAACCTCGGTATGTTGCCCCGGATGGCCGGTGTACCAGGCATACCGCTTCTGCAGCCATTTCTTGCCGGTGAACACGACCTTCTCGACGTTGATCACGATCACGTAATCGCCGTTGTCGACGTGCGGCGTGTAGGTGGGGCGATTCTTGCCCATCAAGATCATCGCAATATCGCTGGCCAGCCGGCCGACCACTTTGTCGCTGGCATCGACCAGCCACCACTTGGGGACGACTTCGTCCGGCCGGGCCATGTAGGTTTTGGCTCGTAACATGTCGATATACCCGTTCCGTTCTAAACTCGCGCTCCGCCGCCCGGTGCCCCAGGGCTGGCCGTAGCCCGCGCCTTCCCGCCCGCTTAGCACACTACCACCGTCACGGGGGAAACCCGTAATGTATCGGTTCGCGGCTGGTTTGACAAGGCGGGGCGAAGAAATTCGTCTTCTCCATAGGTATGAAGTCAAGGAATATTCGAGTTGTCCGTCGAAGACAGCGCTCTGAAATACGGAACGCTGATCTTCGCTTATCTGCGCTAATGCGCCATATTAGTGTGGATTAGCGGTCATCAGCGTTCCCGGCTCTTGGCCTCTTGCGACGAACGTACCGCAGAACCGCTTGACTTGATGCTTATGGGCGATGAAATTTGCCTCCCAGTACCCCACTGGAGATTGGGTCGCTCCTATTCCGCCGGGTGCTTTCCGGCGTAGAGATAGGGGTTCAAGGTCGGGTCGTTATACATCTTGAACTGGCGATAGACCTTCAGCCGTTTCCGGCCGGAGAAAATGTCGTCCAGCAGTTCGCGGAGGGATGCCGCCAGATCGTGATGTTGCTCGCGAAGAATTGCCCGCCGCGCCTTCACCTTGGCAAGATGATCCGGCCCGGTGTCGGTGCGGGCCACCTGTTCCTCCATGTGATAGAGCCGCAGGGCAAGGATCGAGAGCCGGTCAATGACGCTGCCCGGCGTCTCGGTGTTCAGCCGGGCGTCGGCCACCGCCGTCACCTTCGCCGCCGCCAGTTCCGCAATTAAGAAATCGTTGAGTTGCTCGATGAGATCGTTCCGCCGCTGGTTCAGCCGATCGATGGTCCGTTTCACTTCGGCTACTACGGAATCCCCGACGTCCGGGCTGCGGGCGATATCCTCCTGGTGCCAGAGTCGGAAGTTCTGCTCGTGCTGCCGGCAAACGCACTGCAAGAACCCCTGATAGGGATTGTCGATGTCGCGGGTATGCCACTGGGCCACCGTGGTTTCGTGCAGGTCGAGAATTGCTTGAACGTCAATCATGGCTTTGCGAGAAAGGGACAGGCACCGTCGCATAATGCTTAGTGTGCCATTTCCGCCACCGCCCGGCACAACTCCACCGCTTCCGCGGCGGTGGGGGCTTCGGCGATGGCGCGGACGATCGGCTCGGTGTTGCTGCCGCGAACCAGGAGCCAACGGTCGGGCCAGTCCAGCCGCAGACCGTCCTGCCGGTCGTTAGTGGCATCGGTAAACCGCTTTTCGACGGCGTCGAGCAGGGGCGGCAGCCGTTCAGCGGGCAGGGTGAACTTCGTCTTGACGATCTCGTAATGCGGCAGTTCGCCCGCCAATTGGCTGATTTTCTTTTCGCGGGTCGCCATGGCATCGAGCAGTTGCGTCATGCCCACAAAGCTGTCGCGGACGTAGCCCACCCGCGGGTCGATCGGGCCGCCGTTGCCTTCGCCGCCGAAGATCGCCTGGCGGGCGAGCATGCCGTCGACCACATTGGCTTCGCCCACGGCGGTCCGCAGATAGGGCACGCCGTATCGCTTGGCGAGGTCTTCCGTCATGCGGCTGGTGGCGCAGTTGGCCGCCACCGGTCCTTTTCGCCCGCGCAACACGTGATCGACGCACATCGCCAGCGTATACTCCTCGCCCACGTAGCGGCCGTTCTCGTCGATCACCGCCAGGCGATCGGCATCGGGATCCTGGCAGAAGCCGACCTCGGCGCCGCATTCCAACACCCGGCTGAGCACGCTGGAGAGGCTTTCGGCGGTGGGTTCGGGCGGGTGCTCAAATTGTCCGTCGGGCCGTTCGCCCAAAATGGTCACGCAGCAATCAAGTTCTTCCAGCAGGCGTCGTCCCAGTGCCCCCCCGGCCCCGCGATTCGAGTCCAGGAGCACGCGGAAGCGGCGGCCACGGATCCGGGGTACGTCGACCGTCTTGAGCACCGCCCGCAGATGCGGCTCGTGGGGGTCGTCGTCCTCCAGTTCCTCGCCGATTTGGTCGTGCGGGACCCAGGCCGGCCTTGCGTGGCGATACTGGTCGAGCACTTGTTGGCCGGGTCGGGCGGGAATGACGCGGCCCTCGGCGGAGAATAGTTTCAGGCCGTTGTAGGGCGAGGGGTTATGGCTGGCGGTGATCTGGATGCCGCCGGCGGCGTGTAAATGCCGGACCAACACGCCGGCCGTCGGCGTGGCCAGCACTCCGGCGTCGATCGTAGCCCGCCCGACTGCCCGCAGACCGGCGCGGATCGCCTCGGAGAGCATCTCGCCCGAGCCGCGCCCGTCGCGGCTGACCGCGATGGCTCCCGGCGACGCCAGGGCGGCGAAGGCGGCCGCGTAGCGAATGGCCACTTCCGGCGTCAGCGTATCGCCGACAATACCGCGCAGCCCGGAGACAGTGATGATCGGTTCCGTCACTGGCAAAAGATATGCTTGCAAAGCTAGCACGCGGCGCCGACAGGCTTCCGTCGCGCGATCCACACCGCTGGTCAGGAGACCTCGATGTGATTCAACAGCCGGTCGCCGGCCCGCATGCCCATGACTACGTGTTGGGCCAACTGCTTGCAGTAGTAGCTGTCGCAGCGGCCGCGCAGCAGGATCCCCTGGGGGCTGACCTCGACGGTCAAATCGTCGACACCATGGCCGGTCTCGTTCTGCACGGCCCTTTCAATCGAGGCCGCCAGCACTTCGGCCTCCTCGGCGGTTTCCGCAGAGCCCACACAAAAGTCCTGGTCGCGGTCGCGGGCCGCGGCCGACAATTCCTCCCTGTCATCCATGTTCCTGTCCTCTCCTGCCGTCGGACAATTCACTTTGTCCGACCGACACCTTGCAAAAGCAGGGACCTCCTTTCTCCTGCGTGCTTCAGCGAACATTCGACAAATATGCGATTTGCTCGGCAACCTTCGCTGCGATCTCTTTGGACGGTTTGCTAAGCGTCTTCCTCCTCTAGCTCAACCCGGATGGAGTTTACCACTTCGATGCCCTCGCACACCGATCGCACCACCTCCTGGGCCAACTGCTTGTGGTAGAAGCTCGACACAGACCCGGAAATCAGCAGCGCGCCGTTTTGCTGGGCGACGCGAAGTTCGCGCAGCTCGTAGAATGGACTGCTGCTCAGGGCGGCTTGCGCCCGCGGCTGTACGCTTTCGCCAATGGTTGTGGCCATGAAAAGGCGCCCCACTCCATGACTTGCGCGCCGGAATTCGGTCGATCCCCTACTCGAAAGGCCCGACACTGACCCCGCCACAAATGGGCAGCCCTTACCAACTACCAATGTAAAGCAGTTGGAAAAGAAGTCAATCCCACTTCCTAAACGGGCGAACGGGCAGGTTCGCGGAACCCCGCTTGCCAACCTCGTCGACCGAACTCATGAGCGTATTTTCCCAGTCGCCTTAAGATACCCAATTACCTCCTCAGCAAGGACTTCGGCCGACTTGGCGGCAGCATCCAAGACCAGCTCCGGCTTCAAAGGCGACTCATAGGGGTCGCCGATGCCGGTGAACCCCTTCAGCTCTCCAGCCCGCGCCTTCTTGTACAGTCCCTTGGGGTCTCGGGCTTCGCACACCTCAATCGGCGCATCGACGAAGATTTCGACAAAGTCGCCCTCGGGCAACAGGGCCCGGACCCGATCGCGATCCACCCGATAGGGGCTGATGAAGGCGGT
>JAJYGU010000486.1 GCA_021784975.1 Planctomycetota bacterium | reverse complement strand
GGCCGCCGTAGACGGCCTCTTGCGCGCCGAGCAGGACCGCCAGACGCCGCAGTTGGCCTATCCGGCCCAGGCCGGCGTCGCCCCGCCGCGTTGGCTGGTGCATGAGAGATGAGGGATGAGAGATGAAAACCGAAATAGTGCCTGGCCTTCCTTTATCCCCCATCCCTTATCTCTCATCCCTACTCCCTCATCTGCGCCTCCCGGAAACATGCAACGCTATTTAGCCGGGTAAATACTTATGGAAGATGAACCGCTCATCCTGGCCTTTTGTTGCCACTACTGTGCCTACGCGGCCGCCGACCTGGCTGGCTCGATGCGGCTGCAATATCCCAGCAATGTCCGTGTGCTGCGGCTGCCCTGCACGGGCAAGCTGGAAGTGAACTACCTCTTGACGGCCTTCGAGCACGGCATCGACGGCGTGCTGGTGGCCGGCTGCCTGGAGGGCGGCTGCCACTTCCTGGAAGGCAACCTCCGCGCCCGCAAACGGGTCGAGCGGGCCAAGGTGTTTTTGGAGGAGATTGGCCTGGAGCCGGAGCGCTTGGAGATGTTCAATCTCTCCTCTGCCGAAGGGCCGCGGTTCGCCAAGATCGTCGGCATTATGAGCCAGCGGCTCGCCAAGTTGGGAAAAAGTCCGCTAAGGCCCGATTGTCAGACTGTCCACCAGAATATCCAGGCCATGACCGACCAGGCCGATGCGGCGCTGGCAGGAGCGAAACATGATTGTTGCCGATCGTAAAAACGTCCGCGAAATTCGCGCTATGATCCAAAACCACCAGCGGGTGCTGCTGGTCGGCTGCGGCACCTGCGTGACTGTCTGCCTGGCCGGCGGCGAACGCGAGGTGGGCATTTTGGGCTCGGCCCTCAGGATGGCCCTGCGACTGGCCGGCCGCGACCAGGTGATCGTCGACCAGGTGACCATCGAGCGTCAATGCGAAGACGCCTTCATCGACGCCTTGGCGCCGCGGGTGGGCGAATACGACGCCATTTGCTCGCTGGCCTGCGGGGCGGGCGTGCAGGCCCTGGCCGAACGCTTTCCCAACACGCCGGTCTATCCGGGCGTCAACACGCAATTCATCGGCATCCTCGAATCACAGGGAGTGTGGACAGAAAAGTGCGCCGCCTGCGGCAATTGCCGGCTGGGCCAGTTCGTGGGCATCTGCCCGATCACCCGCTGCGCCAAGCGGCAGTTCAACGGCCCCTGCGGCGGCTCGCGCGACGGCCGTTGTGAGGTCAGCCCGGAGTTGGATTGCGCCTGGCAACTGATCTACGACCGCGCCAAAGCACTAAACAAGCTGGATGAATTGGAGGCCGTCGTTCCGCCGTTGGACTGGTCCACCGGCCTGGACGGCGGCCCGCGCAAGGTGGTCCGCGAGGACCAGTGCATCGCCGGGCTCGGGCCGAACGCCTGACGGTTCACCCGCTTGCTACCGAAGCCCAAGATCGTCCCGACCAACGCCAATCTACGAAGTGAAAAAGGTCGGCAGTCATCCCGCTATTCGCCGATGCCAGTTTTCAGGCACATGGGGTCAGGTCGGGATTAGGGATCAGCACGCTGTCGCTCAAGCCTTTGAAGCGTTGGTCGCAAGCCCACAGGCAATTCGATGCGTAGCGGCCGCGCCCACGCCCGATTCGACTCGCTGCGCTCCACCGCTGTAACGCTACTCCCTAATTCCGGCCTGACCCAAACCGTTCACAGGTCGGTAGACGCGGCATCCTGCCGCGTTCTCTGGCAGCGTTTTGCGGGGCGTGAGGCGAGAGAAAGCGGCGAGACGCCGCTTCTACGATCACCGGGCCGTGAACGGTTGCCTCGGCGACTAACTCGTACCGCTAGGGCCTATCTCTGTGGCCTGCCGGCGGTGCCGCGGACGGCGTCAGCCTGCCGTGCGCGCCGGCTCGCAACGCGTAGAGCCGGGTCATGGTGCCTACGTACAGCGTGCCGTTGGCGGCGACCACGGTGCTTTGGACGGGATCGGGTAGGCGGATCGAGCTGAGCACCCGCTTCTGCTTGCCCGCCGCCAGGACCCAGAAATCCCCTTTGCGCGTGCCGATGTAGACCTTGCCGTCGGCCACCAGGGTGGAGGTCCAGATCTCGCCGCGGGCATCGTGGACCCAGTAGGGCTGGCCGGTGCGGGCGTCGAGGCAGCGGACCTTGCCGCCGCAATCCGCCACGTAGAGCAGCCCGTCGCAGATCGAGGGCGTCGAACAGCAGTGGCGCTCGAGGGGGCACGACCACACCAGGCCGGTGGGCGTGATGTCGCCCGTCCGCGAGGCGTCGATGCACTGCACCCACGCCTGGTTCTTGCCCCACCAGATATCGCCACCGACGGTCACGTACAGCCGGCCGTCGTAAAAGACCGGCATGGCCTTGATGTTGCTGGCGCTGACGCGGCGATTACCCATGTAGCGTTGGCGGTGCTCCTTTGGGGCGGTCGGGTCGCAGTCGAACCGCCACACGCAGTGGAGCGAAGGAAGCCGTTCATGGAGACGGTCCCCTTTAGGCGTACCCAACCTTTGGTCGGCGCCCTGTCCGGGGCCGCGACCAACCTTCGGTCGGTGCCCGGAGCCAGTCCCCGGCCTGGGCGTTGCGTCGCTGAGGGCATCGAAGGCGTAGCACACCCCGTCGCCGCCGCCAAAGAAGACCAGCCGCCGCCCGGCCAATTCGCCCAGGGCCGGCGAGGCCCAGGTGCCGTGGACGGTTCCCCGGCCGATCCCCTCGCGTTCGCGGGCCAGCAGCCGGCCGCTGACTTTATCGACCGCCACCAGGCTCGGGGCCTCGGGCGCGACCATGGCGCTGTGTTTGTTGTTCAGCCCGTTGCTGGTGTTCACGTAGAGATAGCGGCCATCCAAGAGAATCGAGCAATGCGACTCGTCATGCGGATGGACCCCTGCGGCCATCGGCAGGTCCAGCAGCCAAATGATGTCGGCATCGGTTGGCCCGACCTTCATGGGCGGCTGTCCCGGCAGACTCATGTGCCGGCCTTCGTCGCGAAACGGACCGTCGTTGCCGTTGGCCATGCCGTTGAGGTCCAAACACACCACTTCGTCGCGATTGGTAATGGTATAGACCCGGTCGCCTTCCACCGTCGGCGGCGAGCACATGCCCACCTCCGGCCAATCGAGATAGATATCTTCGGAAAGCTTGGGCACCACCAGTTGCCAGGCCAGGCTGCCGTCGGCCTCGTTCAGACACAGCAAGACGCCGCGGTCGCCTTGATGCCGGGGGTCGCGCGGCGCGCCGTTGTTGGTGCCGATGAGCACCTTGCCGCCGGCGACCATCGGGGTCGCGTAACACTCGGTGCCCAGCGGGACCGACCATTGGACATTCCGGCCGGTGGACGGGTCAAAGCCGTCGGGCAACCCCACCTCATTCGACACCATGTTCCGCGAGCCCGCCTGGCCCCACTGCGGTTGGTCGGCGGCGTAAGCGGCGGCGGTCGCAAGGAGGAAACAGCACAGTTCGGCCGAGACAGTCCAACGACAAAGCGATCGCAGCACAAGCATGAGGTCTTTCATGAAAACTTTCACGGAGGCCGCTCGGGCGCTTCGGAAGGGCAAGAGGCGGGAAGGACTTGGGCAAGGTTGTCTTGATCTTATCCGAAAATCGGTCGGAAGTCACCAGGAATCGTCATTTCTGATGCTACCCACGCGACCATGCATGTGCCATAATCGGGGCGTTGCCGCCCGCACCACTTCCCTTGCCGAAAGAGGCCCGTCATGTCGCCGTTGCCGCTGTTGGTCGCATGTCTGTTGGGAGCCGAGCCGATCCACTTTCAACGCCACCTCATCGCTCCCTATCCGGCCGGTTACCAGGTGGCCGTGGCCGACCTCAACGGCGACGGGCGGCCCGACGTGGTGGCGCTTTCGACCGATGCCGATCGCGTGGATTGGTATGAGAACCCGGGTTGGCAGCAACACCCAATTGCCCGAACCGCGAAGAACATCGACCTGGCGGTGCGCGACCTCAACGGCGATGGGCATCCGACGATCGCCCTGGCCAGCGGTTTTTATTTCGGTCAGTCGACACGTGGCGGGCAGATTGAATTACTGCGGCCGCCGGCCATGTCGAACCAGTTGTGGCCGCGGCAGTTGATCGCGGTCGATCCGGTGGTGCACCGGCTCCGCTGGGGCGACCTGGACGGCGACGGCCGGCCGGAGTTGATCCATGCCCCGATCTTCGGCCCCGGGTCCGACACCGAGCGTGCCCCCAAACCGGCCCACCTCTGGGCGTTCCGCCTGCCGGAGAAGCTCGACGGCCGCCCGTGGCCGGCCTGGAAGATCGACGAATCGTTGACCGTGTTGCACGGCATCCAGGTGGTGGACCTGGACGGCGACGGCCGCGATGAGATCCTTACCGCCAGCTATGAAGGCATCTTCCGCTTCGATTTCAAGGGCAAGGGCTCGGCCGCCGGCTGGCACAAGGTGCAACTATCCAAAGGGGCGCCGCCGGTCAGCGACAAGCCCGGGGCGGCCCGCGGCACCAGCGAGGTTGCCAGGCTCCGGCTGGCCAACGGCCGGCAATTGATCGTCGCCATTGAGCCGTGGCACGGCCATCAAGTCGTGGTTTATTCGCCGCCGAAGGAGGGCGGTTTCTGGCAGCGGCACGTGATTGACGAAACGCTGCACGAGGGCCACGCCCTGGCGGTGGCCGACTTCGACGGCGACGGCGTGGAGGAGTTCGTGGCCGGTTGGCGGGCAGGCGGCGGCGGGCTGCGGCTCTACAAGGCCGTCGATGCCGACGGCCGGGAGTTCAAAGCCATCGACATCGATCCCGCCGCCCCAGCCGAGTGCGCCGTGGCCGCCGACATCAACGGCGACGGTAAACCGGATCTGGTGGTCAGCGCCGGCCGGGCGAACCAGCTTCTCTGGTACGAAAACCTCACCGGCGGCCGGGCAAGCGCCGGTCGAAATCGGGCCGCCTGGCTCCCTGCTGCCAAATACGGGGTCTTCGTCCACTTTTTGGGCAGCGGCCCGCAGTGGAACCAGAAAGTCAACTCCTTTGATGTTGACCGCTTCGCAACCCAGATGGCGCAGGCCCGCGCAGGGTACGTGGTCTTCACGCTCGGTCAGAACAGCGGCTATTACTGCTCGCCGAATGCCACTTACGACAAGTACACCGGGCATCGGCCCGGGGAGCGATGTTCGCGCCGCGATCTTCCCATGGAGCTTGCCCGTGCCTTGAAAGCGCACGGAATCCCCTTGATGCTCTACCTGCCGTCGCGCTCGCCTCAAAACGACACCGAGGCCATGAAAGGCCTGGCCGACGTGCCCCAGATGGAGCCGGCGCCGCAAGAGTTCACCCACCGCTGGTCCGAGGTGATTCGCGAGTGGTCCTTGCGGTATGGCAACAAGGTGGTCGGCTGGTGGTTCGACGGCTCCTACAACACCCGCGGCTGGGACGACCTCTCAAAACCTTACAACTGGAATACTTGGGCGGCGGCCTGCCGGGCCGGCAACCCGAAAAGTATCCTGGCCTTCAACCCCGGCACGGACCTCCGCAGGGCGTTTTCCCGCTTGTGCCGGCAACAAGATTACACCGCTGGGGAGCAAAACTCGTTCGAGGCCACGCCCGCCCGGAATCCCGCCGCCGCTGGCTTGGCATGGCACGTCCTCGGTTACCTGGGCACCTGGTGGACCAAGGCCGACGGCCCGCGTCTAAGCGATGCCGCCATGATCGACTACGTTCGCAAGGTCAACCGACAGGGCGGCGCGGTGACGATCGACGTGCACGTTGATCCTGACGGCACGGTCTTCAAGCCGCACCTGAGACAATTGCGGGCCATCGCCGCTGCAATCCGCGGACTGTAAGGATTTGTGTGTCAGTGGCAAGTGGCACGGCCATCTTGGCCGTGTTCGCTCACGGGCTGGAAACCTGTGCCACAGAATTCCGTACCGTCCGCGATCCGCAAATAGCCGGATGCTCGAGCTGATCGAGCAGCATTTCCATGATCCCGCGGACTCAGCCGTCGTCCTCGGCGATTTTCAGCGCCAAGAGGTCGAGTTGGCTTTTCAGGTCCGTCAGCAGCAGTTGAGGACCGGCCCCGTGGGCCAAGTGGGCGTAAAATGTGCCGGCTGTCGAACTTTGGCCGGCGCCGAGAAGAGTGGCACTGGCTCTGATCTCGTAGAGTTGCTCGTCTACGCTGTCGAGTTTGGCCACTGTTTGATGGCTGTGGTGCCAGAGCCCGTCG
>JAJYGU010000282.1 GCA_021784975.1 Planctomycetota bacterium | reverse complement strand
CCGCCAGCCAACCCAGCCCCGCCGATCTTGACGCCTTATCCTCCGGCGAGGTGTGGGAGCTGTTGATTCGCGACGTGCCGCGGTGGCGGGTCCACCAAGTGGAGCTGACCCTTTCGCACCATCACCGGCCGCGGAGGATTCGCTGGTTCAGCCCTACCGCGCCGGCCAGTGCCGATTGCCGCTGGTCGGTGGCGGTCTCGCTGCCGGCCGCGCGAGGCGCCGAGTGCAAGCTCCGCGTCGGCAGTGTCGACGCGATGGCCTCCCGACCGAACCTTCCCGCTTTGACCTCTCTATTGACGACCTACGGGAAACACTTCGCCGCCCATGCCGAGCAGATGTTCGGTCCGCCCGTAGCGGCAGAGACATCGCCGCCACATCGGCAGCGGCGCGCAGCGTAGGAGAAGCCGAGGGATTAGGGATCAAAGCGCAAGCGGGGAACGGCGGAAGACGGAGTTCCTTCATCCTTCCGCCTTCATCCTTTCCTCCAATCCCCAATCCCCAATCCCCAATCCCTTCCCCCCATGCTCGATCTGGACATCGGCGTAATCTACACGCATGAGCGGGATTTAATTTCACCGCTGGTCGAGTCGCTGCGTACCTCGGGCGACGGGCTGCGAATGCGCCTGATCATGGTCGATAACGACTCGGCCGCCGACGTGGAGCGGTGGGCGCAAGCCCTGGCGGAAAGCAAAATTCTCTACAACACCCGGCGGATTACCTATGCCGCCAACCTTAATCGCATCTTGGCGGCTTCGTCGGCGAGATATGTGCTCTTGTTGAACACCGACATGCATTTCCAGGTTTCGCAACAGTGCCTGGCCCGGATGGTCGCCTTTCTCGACGCCCACCCGCGCTGCGGGGTAGCCGGCTGCCGCTTGCAGCACGCCGACGGCAGCAACGCCTATGCAGCGCGACGGTTCCAAACCTTGCCGCTGATTCTCGCCCGCCGCTGCGGGCTAGGGAGGTGGCTGCGCGGCTCGTTGGCTCGCCACTTCTACGCCGAGCACCAGCCGGAGGAGACCTGGCAGTGCGACTGGCTCTCCGGCTGCTTCTTGATGGTCCGCCGCCAGGCCTACCAACAGATCGGCGGCTTTGACGAGGGCTTCGGGAAGTATTTTGAAGACGTCGACTTCTGCCTGCGAATGAGCCGGGCGGGCTGGCAGGTGATGTATCACGGGGCGGCCGCGTGCTGCCACCTGGAACGGCGGGCCAGCAAGAACTTCTTTTCCGCCGATGCCTGGCGGCATCTCCGCTCCTACCTGCGGTTCTTGCGCAAGTGGGGCCTGCGGCCGAGCCGGGCGGCGACGCAGCACCCGGCGCCCGTGCGCAGCCCGGCGCGAAGTGCACCGCTTTAAGCGGCCAGTAGAGTAGGAGAGGGACCGGCGAGCCGGTCTCTCTCCTACTCTACTGTTTCATCGGTGGCTTCAAAATGTCTTTGCGGACGACGTTTTGGGTTGTGGTCTCACCTGGAGACCATCAGGCCCGCCCGGCGGCCAAGGCAAGGGCCCCGTACACCACCATTTGCTCGCCCAAGGCGGCGGGGACAACCTCAAAGCCGCCCAGGTGCGGTGGGAAGACGTAGCGGTCGATCTCCCTGCGCAACGGCTCCAGGAACACTGGCTCGGCAGCGCAGGCCACCCCGCCGCCGACCACCACGATCTCTGGCGCCAACAGCGTGATCATCTGGCCAAGGGCCCAGCCGAGGGTCTGGCACGAGCGGGCAAAGGCCGCCTGGGCAATGGCGTTGCCTTCGGCGGCTGCCTGGGCAAGGTCGACCGTAGTTAACCGTTCCGCGTTACCCTGACAGCGAACCCAGAGGTCTTGGGCCGCCGGGGAATTGGCCCACTCGCTTTCGTCGAGCATCTGGCGGGCAAGATTGCTGATCGCCCAACCGCTGGCCAGCGACTCCACCGTCTGGTCCGCCCGGTCGGCGTGTACGCCCGGCCGCAGGTGGCCGATTTCGGCGGTCACGCGTTGGCCGTCGCAATACAGCCGACCATCGACGACCAATGCGCCGCCGATGCCGCTGCCCACGTTGGTGTAGAACACGACCTTGCGGCCGCGGCCGGCGCCGAAGCGGGCCTCGGCCAGCCCGCCGGCATCAGTATCGTTGGCCAACACCGCCGGCAGGCCGAATTGCTGGCGGCACCAGGTAATCAGGGGAAACTCTTGCCAGCCGTCGATTTGATGGCTTTTCACCACCCGGCCGGCACGCGAGTCGACCGGCCCGCCGAAGCCGATGCCGATCGCGGCGATTGGGTGCCGCTCGATGAGCGGCTGGACGGCCTGGGAAATTTGCCGCCGAATCCCTTCGGCGCCGGCGGAACGGTCCACCTCCAATCGCACCAATTCTATCAGCGGCGGGCCATCGCCACGACCGACGCCAAGTTGCAGTTTTGTGCCGCCGATTTCGATGCCGAGGTACATACGGCTCCCGAGCAAAATAATTCGATCGCGTCTGTTGATCGATGACGGAACACTGATCTTCGCTAATCTTCACTTATGGTTTCTATTAGTGCCGATCCGTGAAGATTAGTGTTCCCACAAGAAAACCTGCCTCGTCCGCCGCGAACTACCAGCCTCAATTCTATTTCAAAATGCTGGCCCCCATCAGCCCGAAGATAACGTCGTTGGCCACCGCCTGCAAGGTAAATGTCCGCAGAGGCTGGCCCGGCCGTAGTGGGATCTTCAGCAGATGGGCCTCGGTGTCCACCGCCATCGGCCGGGTGAGGTCGCCGGCGGCCGACGAGCCGGGCGGCCCGAAACGCCCGCCGAGGTTCTCAAAGCCGTTGGCCGCCGTGTCGTGAAACCGGCCGCACCAGGTGCTCCAACAGTCGCCAATCGCAAATGGGTTGACCAGATCGATGGGTTTCCGAGAGCCGTCGGCGTAATTCAGC
The DNA here is from genome assembly GCA_021784975.1 of Planctomycetota bacterium. Lineage (GTDB taxonomy): Bacteria > Planctomycetota > Planctomycetia > Pirellulales > Thermoguttaceae > JAJYGU01. The sequence goes on along the minus strand of JAJYGU010000282.1, from coordinate 3,298 downwards.
GTGATGCGAAGATTGACCACGTGGCTCTGGGCGGGGAAGGTCATGCCGCTCAGCATCAAGTAGAGCTCCTTGCCGCCAGCGCCGACCGGCACCTCGATTTGCTGGGGAAAGCCGCCGGCGCGGGTGACGGCCGCAAGGTTCTTGCCTTGCGAACGACTCCTAAAAGGGATGCCGTCGTGCGTCCAACCCACCTGGTCCGGGCCGATCTTCTTCCGCCAGGCGGCATCGCTCGGGTTGCCGGGAGCAACGCGGCTGAGGAGATGGTCCTTCCAATAGAGGTAGTTGATTTCCAGGGCGGGCGGCGGTGGCGGCCGCGAGGCTTTGGCGACCTGGCCCAGTACGTCCGTCACGCTGGTATTGAAAAGACTGTTGAGATTCAGCAGCTTCCAGACGCTCAAGTCTTTCGCCTTCACCTGCGGCGGCGCCCAGATCGCCTTAACAGCCGGCTGCCGGGGCTCGACCAATACCGTCAGCGGCAGCCAGAAGGGGCAGGCGTCGGTCCCGGACTTGAGAAATAGCACATGGGGGCCGGGTTCGCCGGCGACTGTGCCCTGCAGTGTGCCGTCTTCAATCCGCCCTTCGTCCAACACGCCTTGGGGATCGAAAAGGTCTCGAGCGTGAAGGGGGACAGTCCCATTTTTGTAGTGACCACGCTGGCGCGTGGTGCCCGCCACAAAAATCGGGACAGTCCCCTGGGTTCCGGCTTTGCTGCAATTCAGGGCAACCTGATCGCCTTCTGTCCATGTGACCGGTTGGGGTGCGGAAATCTTGGCGGGAACGTAGTCGGTGGAAATCGTGCCGCTGGAGGCGGTAGGTGTTCTCAGCCTCAGCCAGGTCAGTCCCACGCCCGGTTCCAGGCGGTAGGGAGCTTCCTGGCCGTCCACCAAGACTTGCTTCACTTGTTTCGCCTGCAAGGGGAGGCGAAGATCGATGGCGGCGGCGAGCGGGGACTGCCAATGAACGCTGATCCGGCCGTTGGTACGTTTCCAATCATAGGCGAATTGCCGCGTCGTGATCGACGTCTCGGACCAGCCATTGGGGAACTGTGGCGAGAGCTTCACGAGGCCGCGGGGGCGTTGGGGCTGAATGCCGAACAGGCCTTCGACCACCGCCCGGCCCCACATGCTGATGGCGTCGGCGAACTCGTCATTGGCCCGCTGCCGGCCGTCGGCATACATATGGCAACTCAAGCCGCCGGGCGTAGGACCGTTGTAGATGCCGCAGAGGGCCGAGCGGAGCAAGGCGTAGGCATCGTCGGCCCGTCCGACCAGGTAATCGGCCACCGCCAGGTTCAGTTGCTCCTCGAAGGCCAATTCGTAGGTGGAATGGGTATAGGATCGGCCGTGGTTCGGGGCCCAATTCGAGCTCCAGCAAGCCCGGCCGCCGCCGGGTGTCGATTCGTGCCGCAGATGGTAGTCGGCCCAGTGCAGCATCTCGTAGACCTGCAACGGGCTGGCGGCGCCGAACTCGGCGCTGTGATAGATGGTGGGCAATTCCGGCTCGGGATGCAGTTGTCGCGCCCCGAGCGTGTCGAGGCACTCGGCAAACACGCCCCGTCGCGATTGCCAGAGCGTTTTTTGCATGGCGCGGCGAATCGCCTCCGCGCAGTTGCGATAGGGCGTCGGGTCTTCTCCCAAGGCTTCTGCAAGCTCGGCCAGCAGTTGATGTGCCCGGAGCATATAAGCGGAGGCGGTAGTGCATTGGGCGCGGATGTACCAGTGGGAATCGCTGATCCAGGTATCAAGGCTGTTTTCATACAACGGGGCCTCGGTCGGCTGCAACCGCCGCCCTTCCCAAGCCACAATCCCTTGGAGCACCGGGAATATCTTCCGCAGGAACGCGACATCGTTGGTGTAATCAAAGTACTGGCGGACCTGGTCCAGAAAGACTTCATCCATGTTGTAAAACAGGGAGTTTTCGTACTCCAGCATGTGCGACAAGGCCCCGCGATTCGGGCCTTCGCGGATCAGGCCGAGCGTGCAGTGCTGTTGGATGGAGCGTTTGACGCGATCCGTCCAGCCGTAGCAGAGCGGCCCGTACCAGCCGCGCCATCCGAGGTACGCCTGCCGCCAGGACCAGCCGCCGTGCAGGATGGCCGCATCGCCCCAAATGCCCTCGGTGGCCAGGGCCATCATCGGCATGGCCTGATTCAAATAGGGGTCGGGCGTGCGGACGGTGATTCGCTCCATGATCGAGCGGCTTCGGGCTTGCGCCCGCCGCTCCGCGCCGCGCGGATCGTCCAGGCAAGCCTCGATTGCCCCACCGCGGCCGATGACGAGCCAGCCTTCCAGCGGCAGCGTGCCGAGGCGGACTTTTTGCACGGCCATTCGCTGAGGCTCGACGGCTGCCGTGGCAGGAGCTGACTGGGCCGAGGCCCAGAGGGTGGCCGGGGAGTCGAGCACCTTCCGCGGATTGCCCCACCCGCAGTCTTTCAGCCACGAGCTGCCGCCTTGCAACACCGCTGTCTGATTGCGCAAAAGCGTAAACCGCCCGTGGTCCCACCGTATCACATTGTCATCACACTGTTCGGGCGAGAATCGGAATTGCGGGGCGGTGTGATCGTAGTTGGTCACAAACCCCGATGCGCCGCCGAAGGTCCACACCAGTTCGCCCGGTCGTGAATGGCCCTCCACGCGCAGGCGCATCACCAGCCCGACGCTGTCGGCCAGGGGCAGGACCCGCAGTCGCACGTGCAGACCGGGAAAGGCCGCATCGCGGAGATCGTACTCCATCCGCCCATCGACGTAACGCGCCGTGATGTCCCTAAACTGATGCAGCCACTTGCTCGGTCCGCGATCCCACGAGACTCCGAGCCAGAGATGTCCGCTCAGTCCCCCGGCGGAGTCCAGATCCACGACGAACCGCGGCTCGTTCGCCGCCAAGATCAACGGGCGGAACGGGATCCGCTGACGCTTAGCGAGCTCTTCGTTCGTCCAGATCAGCGAGCGGTCGGCCGGCGGATAGAGCGGGCGGCGGTGGGCGCGGGCATCGTCGGCCACCACGCCGATGGCCGAGCCGGGCTTCAGCCGCCGCGCCTTCGGATCGTCGGTGATGTGAATCTGCCATCCGCCTTTGATGGGCAGGTAGCAAGCCACCGTTTCTTTCGGCGGTACTGACGCGTCCGACGTACTGACTGCACTGGCACAAAGTGAAGCAAGCTGAAGCCAAGCAACCCACATGGTATGGCGTCTCCCGTCAGTGACTACGACTACCTATCCAAGATCTGAGCCACCGGATAGTATCGGTGGCCAGACTGACGGGCACAAGAGTGTAGGGTGGGTCGAGCGTAGCGAGCCTC
>JAJYGU010000483.1 GCA_021784975.1 Planctomycetota bacterium | reverse complement strand
GATATGCCCGCCTTTGAAGGAGACGAGCCTCTCGAAGGAAACGGCCTGAAGAAGGACGTGGCTCCGTCAGGCCATCTCGTAGCCCGAAATCACGGCCGTTTCCCAGCCCGCTCCGACGTGGGGTCGGACTTGGAAGCTCGAAGCCAGGACGTTACGCCTTTTGCATTAGATCACCAAGCCCTTCGATCTGGATGAGGTCCCGTTCACCGTGCGGTGGGCGCTGACCCAAAAAGCCCATGCCGCGGTTGGGCATGGGGAACTGAATGCCCGCGTCGATAGCCCGTGCCATGCCGCCGCCCAGGGCGTCGATCTCGCAGGCGATTTGCCCCTTGGCCGCGCGGCCGATGGCCGGGTTGCAGCTCATCTGGGCGATTCGCTTTAGATCGCTCGTCAGTAGCGCCGTGTTCGCCCCCAACCGCGCAGCCGCCAGGGCCGCTTCGACGCCGGCATGACCGGCGCCGATCACCACAACGTCGAAATCAAGAGCATTGCCGGCGATCATTCGTTCCATCATACGAGCGCCAATAGGCAGATCGCCAGTCAACCAAGCTACAAGGGCGGACAGCAGCCACCGGACTTCCTGGTCTTGGCAGCGCGGGCATTATCGGCCTTTAGCTCCGGCACTTCGCTAAAGCATTTTTCGAGGCACTCCAGGAGCCGGCGGTGAAACGTGTCCTTGGCGGGGGTGAGCGAGTAGTGCTTCCATAGACCGCACTTGCGGACATCGACCAGCCCGGCTTTCCGCAAGTACGCCAGATGCCGAGAAATGCGGGGCTGCGGGGCACGGAGAATATCCACGATGTCTCCCACGCACAGTTCGCCTTCCAGCAAGATGCGGAGAATCCTCAGTCGCGTCCGGTCGGAAAACGCGCGGAACATCGCATCAATACCGTCCAGGACTTCGACCTGCTTCGTCTTTGCCATATCGGTTTAGATTCACGCCACGGCGCTATCCGCTTGGTAAAGAGATTCGTCAGTGGCTCCCTGACAGGTGATAGTACCACTCTGGAGTCGGAGGGTACGTTTGGCACGCTTGGCCGCACGGGGGTCGTGTGTGACCATCACGATCGTTTTCCCCTCTCCGTTGAACTCTTCCAGAAAGCCGATGATCTGCTGACTCGTCTCGGGATCGAGGTTGCCGGTCGGCTCATCGGCCAGAATCACGTCCGGGTCGTTTGCCAGCATCCGCGCCAGTGCCACTCGTTGCTGCTGGCCGACGCTCAACTCACCCGGCTTGTGGTCGAGCCGGTCGCCCAATCCCATCCGGTCCAGAAGGGCGGTGGCCCGTTCGGTCTGCGCCTTCTCATCCATCTTAGCTAGAAACAGGGGAACCTTGACGTTTTCCATCGCCGACAGATAGGGCACGAGGTTGAACGTCTGGAAGACGAACCCCACCTTCCGGCGGCGCATTTCTGCCCGCTCGTTAGGGCTCAGGTCGTAGACCGACTTCGCTCCCAGTAGCACGCGGCCCTGCGACGGCGACAGCATTCCGCCGAGCATCAATAGCAGCGTGCTCTTGCCGCTGCCGCTGGGGCCGACGACGGAAACGAAATCGCCGGTCGGAATATGGAGCGTGGCACCGTCGAGGGCCGTCACCAGTTTTCCGCGATGGCGATAGGTCTTGCTGACGTTTTCCATTCTCAACATGATTCACACCTCCTGGAAGGTGGCACAGGGGTCAAGCCGGGCTGCCCGCCGGGCGGGGAAATAACTGGCCGCCAGCGCCAGGGCCACGGAGATACCGACCGCCAGCAGCGCCAGAAACGGCATGGGCAGCACGACTACGCCCGCCAGCTTTGGCCCGAGGACCATCGCCAGGATGGTGCCGAGCACATAGCCGCCGATTCCCCCGGCCACGCCCAGAATCAATGCCTTCAACAGGAATATCCGCAGCACCAAGCCCGAGTTGGCGCCCAAAGCCATCAGGGTGCCGATCTCCCGCCGCCGCTCGAAGACGTTGGCGTACATATAGTTGGCGATGCTCGCCCCGCCCACGAAGATAATAATCACCAGGAACATGAGCGAGAGGTTCGACATCATCCGGTTGACGTTCTGCTGCGTGGTGGTGATCTGCGCGATGGTTACCACCTTGGCGTCGGGCAGCAGGTGGTTGATCTTCTCCACCAACCCCTTGGAAATCTCCATGCAGCAGCCAATCACTTCGATGGCGTTGATGACCGGTCCCCTCTTCGACAAGTCCTGGACGACGTGCAAGTGGGCAAAGACCCGCGAATCGTCCACGGTGCCGGTTTGTGGCAGAACCGCGCTGATGCTGAAGGTCTTGCCAAGCACGTTGAGCTTGCCGCCGTCCTTCAGCCCGAGCTTGCTGGCCACGTCGGCACCGACGAGGACCTCGTTGTCTTCGAGGGTCTCGATGACTCGCTTGCGGGCCAAGGTCTTCTTGTCCGTCGATCCCATCATGCCCACCGAAGCCCCGCAGCCGATGGGCCGCGAGAAGATGCCCGCCCCGCCCCAGGCGGCCTTGGCCTGGAACTCACTCTTGGGCAGGATGCCGGTGAGCGTGAAGGTCTTGCCTTGCAACTCGATCGGCACCGACAGCTTCGGGGAGATATTGTCCAAGCCAGCCAGGTCCGACATCGCCAGAGTCGTAACGTATTCTTCCGGCATCGTCTGGCTTTGCAAGTCGGCTGCGTAGTAGTCTTGCAGCGTCGCCGACTTGGGCAGCACCAGTACGTTAGCTCCCAAGGAGTCCATCTCTCTGGCTACGGCCTTTTCGGAGTAGTAGGTGATGTTCTTGATCGACACGATGACCGTGATCCCCAGCAGGATCGCCAGGAAACTGGTCAACAGTTGGCTCTTACGCTCGAAGATTTCGCGCAACACAAGGGTTCTAAGTCGCATCAGTTCACACCTCCTAGTGATGACAACTGCAATTCGGGCCGCAGCCGGAGGCTGCCGCCTTGACCGCGGCCTCGATCTGTTCCTTGGTCACTGCGCCGGCAAAGCGGGCAACCGGGGCACCGGGCGGCATCACCAGCAGCGTAACCGCTGAAGTCGTCCGCGAATCAACCTGAAGGGCCTTGAGGAACGGTTGCTCGGCTTTATCGGTTGGATTGAGCATGACGATCTCTGTTCCTTTAGTGTATTGTGGATCGTCCTTGAACGCTTTGACTCCCTGCATCGCCTCTTCGTTGAACTGGGTCTTGCCACTCTGCACGCACAGCAGGATCGTATGCCGATCCATAATCGCCTTCATGCACTTGGCGGTGCAGGGGGTGACGAACGCTTTCTGGAGCTGCTCTTCGTCGAACTGCTTGGGAAAAGCCTTGGTGGGAGCGCCGGTCGGCGCGATCGCCAGCACCAGCGGCATGGGAGCCCCACGTATTGCGAACTTGTCGATGATCGCCTTCTCGGCGGGGTCGGCAGCGTAGATCGCTAGGGAATCGGCCCGATCGGTCATCTTCGCCATCGCCGCCTGGAAGACGCCGTTCATCGCAGCGGTCTGCGAGTCTTGGCCCGTGTAGAAGAAGATGAAAAGATATTTGTTGGCCTTGGCCGCCTTCTCGATGGCGGCGATTCCGGGGCTGGCGGCAGCGGCCACACCCGTTTCGCCGGCCATTGGTGCGGCTGTGCTTGTGAGAGCCGCGATTGAAAGGCTCAACACTACCAGCGATGTCAGCATCGCGGACCGGTTCATCCTCAATGTTCCGAACATCTTTCTTCTCCTGAATACGGGGTTCGCACAGAGACTCTAGAGGTCTTGGCCGAAACCGCGACCCAATCCAGCGAGCCCCTTGTATAGCATATATTCGGATGAGTGCATATATGGAGCAGCCGCTTTCTGGGACTTTTTCGATATTTTCTTGCCGGAATCTTCTTGACTCGGAGACTGTCCTACCCATCCGCCACTGCAAGTTCCTTCATTGACCTACTCCCGGCGGGGCGCATCGGCAATGACTCGGCTGCGCGGGCACGCCTCCTTGGCTCCCGCCGCGGCGTGTACTGCCAGATCGCTCTTCACCGCCTCCCCAAAGTAGCGCCGCTGGAAGTAGAGCGCCACGTTCACCAAGCCGATCAACACGGGCACCTCGACCAGCGGGCCGATCACGGCGGCGAAGGCAGCGCCGGAGTTGATCCCGAACACCGCTACCGCCACGGCAATGGCCAACTCGAAGTTATTGCTGGCGGCCGTAAAGGAGAGGGTGGCAGTCTGGGAGTAGTCCGCTCCAACCTTCTTGCCCATCCAGAAGCTCACCAGAAACATCACCACAAAGTAGATCAACAGCGGCAGGGCCACTCGTAGCACGTCCAAGGGAATCGTGACGATCAACTGCCCCTTGAGGCTGAACATGACCATGATCGTGAACAACAGGGCGACCAGCGTGATCGGGCTGATTTTCGGGATAAAGACCCGCTCGTACCAAGGCTTCCCCTTGGCCTTCCCCAACACGAGCCTCGTGAACATCCCGGCGAGGAAGGGAATGCCCAGGTAGATGAAAACGCTTTTGGCGATCTGTCCCATGCTGACTTGCACCACGCTTCCGCTCAGGCCGAAAAGCGGTGGCAGGACCGTGATGAAAATCCAGGCATAGAGGCTGTAGAAGAGCACCTGGAAGATGCTGTTGAAGGCTACCAGGCCGGCACAGTATTCCGTGTCGCCTTTGGCCAACTCGTTCCACACGATCACCATTGCGATGCACCGCGCCAGCCCAATCATAATCAGGCCGACCATGTATTCGGGATAGCCGCGCAACAGCAGAATAGCGAGAAAGAACATCAGGATCGGGCCGACGACCCAGTTTTGAACCAGCGACAATCCAAGCACCTTCCAATTGCGAAACACGTCGCCCAGTTCTTCGTATTTCACCTTGGCCAGCGGCGGGTACATCATCAGGATCAACCCGATGGCGATGGGGACGTTGGTCGTGCCTACCTGGAAGAAATTGATGAAAGCCTCGACGCCGGGCGCCAGGTATCCGGCCCCCACCCCGACCGCCATTGCCAGGAAAATCCAGACCGTCAGGTAGCGGTCCAGGAAGGAGAGCCTGCCCTTGGGTGCTGCGATCTTGTTCATTGGGCACGCCTCATGCCGCTATTGTTTGATTGAATCTGGTCGGTGCAGAGGAGCGGCACCTTCAGCATCGGCTGTGCCTCCGGCACAACTCGTCTCGGCCGATTTTTATAATCCGCTTCAGCCGCTTGGCGTCCTCGGCAGCTTCCGGGTCGCTGGCAAGCAGCTTGGAAACCACAGCAGCGATCTCGCGGGCCTCGACGGGTGAATCCGCGTCCGCAGCGCGATAAAACATCCACCGTCCGTCCTTGCGGCTTTCGACCAGCCGTGCCTGGTGAAGGATCGAGACGTGCTTGGAGACCGTGGACTGGGCCAGCCCCAGCAGCTCCACGATCTGGCAAACACACAGTTCCCGACCTTGGACCGCCCAGAGGATTCGGACCCGGTTCTCGTCGGCGAGGGCTTTAATTACCGCCATTAGGTCGCGCATGGATACACCTACATATCGCCATATAACGAATTATACCCGATCAAGCCGCAGCGTCAACAGGGTCTTCCGACGCTGTTTTCATTGCCGCCACGCCATCCAGATTGGGAGCCTATGGCGGGCTTGCCGATATGCCGCAAAGGCTTCGAGATCGCTCGTCACCAGCCTGGTGTTTGCTCCCATCCGCGCAGCCGCCAGGGCAGCTTCGACGCCGGCATGACCGGCGCCAATCACAAGCACGTCGAAATCGAACCCGTTGCCGGCGATCATTTGTTTCATCATACGAGCGTCAATAAGAGGCGACTAGTGGGCGGTTGGGCGGCCGTCGGCCGGCCTCGCGATAGGGATCGCACAACTGTCCCTATCGCCTTATCTCTGCGGAGCCATTACAATAAGAGAGCGAAAAAGAGACAAGTTCAATTATGGTCGTGCGCGGCCAGAAGGTGCTGCTCGACGAGCAGTTGGCCGCGTTCTACGCCGTTCCCACCAAGGCCATGGTTCAAGGGGTCAAGCGAAACATCGGGCGGTTTCCCGAGGATTTTGCGTTCCAGCTCATGGGCGACGAGTGGGGCGTCTTGAGGTCACAACTTGCGGCCTCAAACCTGAGGTGTAGCCGTTCACGGTGTGAAACCCTGGAAAACAAGGCATTTTTGGATGTCAGCCCTCCGATTTTTCCTGGATTTGGTGGTCCGCCTGGAAAAAACAGGCTGAAAACAAGGGGTTTCACACCGTGAACAGCTACTATG
>JAJYGU010000458.1 GCA_021784975.1 Planctomycetota bacterium | reverse complement strand
GTCGTAAAGCCAACGGTACGTGCCAGTGGCTTCGATGACCGCGCGGAATAGTCCCAGCTTCCTGACACTTTCCACGATCGCCGCCGTCTCCTTGCACTGGATGGTCATTGGGGCCATTGCTTCACCGCTGTCATTTACGGCTGCAAGCACAACTGTTGCACGATGAAGATCAATACCAACATGCCACATGAGATAGGTCTCCTTGTTCGGTGGACTGAGAATGAGTTACACACTTCAAACTTAGTCCACCAGCAAGGGGCCTTTCACGCGGCGGTTATAGTATCAGCCGCGTTGACGCCTGGTTGTTACACATATTTCTTCGCCCGGCAAACGCCGGTAGGCCGGCAGAGCGACGCCCGTCTTACGGGCGTTTCCGCCCCAGGCGGTCTTAGGCCCGTGCTTCAGCACGGCTCCGCGGGGGGCGAGCATCCATGTGTGCTTCTGCTTCGTGATTGTCACGCTCGTTCACGAACGTCGTGTTCACAGTGTTTCGCGGGAGGCCTTTGATCGTTGCGTCCATCGAGGCGGGCTGCTTCGAGGGGTTGTCGCCGTTGGCGGGGTGAATTAGAATGCGCGCGCCGTGCCCGGTTGCGGCCCCAGCAAAGCTCCTGAAAGGCATCGTCATGGCAAAGCCAGAGAAGGGATCGCGGATTCACGACAAGCTGCTCGAAGCTCTCGCCGGCGTCGATCGGCCTGGAGACGTTTGCACGGCGGGCGACCGCCCCTTGACTATGCCGGGATTGGAAGTGCGGGGGCTGGGCCAGATTGGGCTGCCGCTGAGTGAGACTCAGGCCCGCGAGCTCATCAAGCTGTGCCGCCAGGCGCCGTATGGCAAGGGGCCGGAAACTCTGGTCGATACCTCGGTGCGACGCTCCTGGACGCTCGACCCGCACCAGTTTCGCTTGACCAACTCCAAATGGGACGATCTGCTGGCTTCCATCGTGGAGGACGTGCGGCAGGCGTTGGGGTTGGAAGGCCACCAGCTCTCGGCCCAGCTTTACGAGCTGCTGTTGTACGAAAAAGGCGGCTTTTTCCTGCCGCACCGCGACGGCGAGAAGCTCGATCGGATGGTGGCCACGCTGGCGATCTGTCTGCCGTCGAAGCACCGAGGGGGCGAGTTGATCGTTTCGCACGCCGGCCGGCGCCACCAGATCACCTTCTCCGGCGCGGCCTCGGGGCACGAGTTGAGTTATGCCGCGTTCTACGCCGACTGCCAGCACGAAGTCCGGCCGGTGAAGAGCGGCTTCAAGCTCTGCCTGACCTGCAATCTCACGCTGGCCGGCAGGCGCGGCAAGACGCGGATCGCGGCCCCGTCCTACGGCGATTGCGCCGCGGCGATCGGGAAGCTGCTCGGCCGCTGGGGCCGCGCCGGCGATCCCCAGAAGCTCGCCGTGACGCTCGATCATCGCTATTCGCAGACGGGGCTGGCGATCGACACGCTGAAAGGTGTCGATCGGGCCCGGGCGGAGGTACTCTTCGAGGCGGCCGAGCAAGCCGATTGCGCGGCGCACCTCGCCCTGGTCACGTTGTGGCAAAGCGGATCCGCCGAAGGAGGTTACGACGATTATTCGTATGGCCGCGGCCGCCGCTATCATTGGTCGGACGAGGAGGATGAGGACGACTACCACGAGACGCGCGGCCACTACGAGATGGGCGAGATCTACGAGTCCAGCCTGTCGGCGGCTCACTGGTCGGATCGGCACGGCACGAAGGTCCAGTTCGGCGAGATTCCCCTCGACGAGGACGAGATCGTCGCCGACGCGGCGTTGGACGACGCCGAGGCCAGCCGCGAGGACTTCGAAGGCTACACGGGCAATGAGGGCATGACGCTGGAGCGGTGGTACCACCGCGCCGCGGTGGTGATCTGGCTGCGGAGCCGGCATTTTCAGGTCCTCTCCGGCGCGGGCACCGACGCGTCGATCGGCGGCCTGGAGGCGATGGTCAAACGGCTCAAGCCCGCCAAGAAGGCCGAACGCGACGATCTGCGCCGCGAGTGCTTGTCGTTCGCCTCGGCAATTATCGACTCGTGGAACGCCCGGGGCCACGGCTATTGGCGGGAAAAGCCAGAGGGCGTGAACCGCAACGTTTTTGCGAAGCTGCTTTTCCGGTTGGACGACCCGGATCTCGTGCGCCGGTTCCTCGTCAAGGTGATGCCCGCCGACGCCGCCGTCGAGATCGATCCGTCGTTCACCGCGTTTTGCGGGCGGCACGGTTGGGCCAGTTTCGAGGGGGAACTCGCGACGGTGCTCGAGACTGCGACGGCCGAGACCGTCGCCCGAAACGCCGCGCTTCTGCGCAGGCTTTGCGTCCAGCGCGACAAGAATTCCGAGCGGATTGAGGTGTGCCGGCGGTTGTCCGCGCGTTCGGTCGAGGCGATGGAGGCACTTGACAGGAAGCGACAGGACCATGGGTGGCAACTTCAGCAGATCGATCGGAAAGCCGTGCTCGGTTCGTTGGTCGCGGCAATGATCGCCGTTGGCGCGGAAACTCCGCTCTCGCGGCTGGTGGACCACGCGATGGTTTCCGACAAGTACGACTTGACCGACGCCCAACTGGCGGCGATTTTCGCGCTCGAGCGGCAGCTTGCCAAACGAGCCGCCGAGGGGCCGATTTCGCGTTGGCTTGCCGCGTGCCGCCGCGAACTCGAACGCCGCACGGCTCAGGCCCCGCAAAAGCCGGCTGATTACCGGCGCGCCGCCAAGCTGTCGTGCACCTGCCGCGACTGCCGCGCACTCAGCGAGTTTCTGGCTGATCCGGACCGACGGGAAGTCCGCTTTCCGCTCGCCAAGGAGCGCCGTCGCCACTTGCACAACGTCATCGACCGCGACGGCTGCGATTGCACCCATGTCACGGAACACCGTGGGAGCCCCCACACGCTGGTGTGTACGAAAACTACGGCATCCTATGACGCGGCCCACAAGATTTACGAGCGCGACTTGAAGAACCTGTCACGGATCGCCGCGCTGGAGCGTGGCCAGAAAAGGGGACGGCAGAAAGTTCCGGGATAGACCGGCAGCGAGTTGGGGCAAAACGGCGGGGCGATAGCCACCAAATTTGGGAAACGTGGAAAATCATCCACTACGAACAGTCCTATCTTATCTAGATTTGGTGGCTTTTCTCCACAGGCTCTCACCGCCCGAGGTCCACCCACAAGGCAGGATGATCCGATTCGGGAGCGGTCATGAAGTGCGCGTCTTTGACGGAGGTGCCCGGCGAAACGAAGATGTGATCAATGCGATCGGACGGATTGTAACCCTGATCGTCCACGCCGCCGGGCCAGCGCACGAGCCAGGCATCGTCCAGCACTTTTCGGGTCAATTGATAGGATGCCGAATTCGGGCGGAAGTTGAAGTCGCCCATGGCAATTACAGGTGCGATACCAGTGGCCTCGCGCAACAGTTCTTGCTGCTGCACCAGCGGACCGTCGTTGCCCAAATGGGTAACCAGAATATTGAAGGCTTTCCCCTGAACCGTAACCTGGGCTTTGATGGCCGCCGTCTGCTCGCCGCTGCTGTAGAAAAAGACCGTGCGCGGATTTTCGATGGGATATCGCGACAACAGGGCAATGCCAAAGGTGCCCGCCACTACCTTGGGGCCATAATACGAATAGCAACCAAGGTGGTCGGCGAAGTAACGCACCAGGTCGGAGTTGCCGCCCGCAATCCGACTGCTATCGGATTCTTCCAGACCGACGATATCAGGCTTGGCTTGCTGCAGTAAAGCCAACTGCCCGGTATAGTTCCACTGCCCTTGGGCATTGTAACCTTGTTGAATATTGTACGTCAGAACCCGCAGCCGCGAGCCGGCAGGCAAAGGACCTGGCCGAGTAGCCGATCGCCACAGCGCACCCAGGAAGGCCAAAACACAGACCAGGGTCACCAGACCGGCGGCGGTTTTGGCAGGCGCTCGTTCGACCGAAGAGGTATCTCGTCGAATCGATAGCAGCGGCGCCATCAGAGCCAGGCCCAGGATCAAGAATACCAGCCAAAACCGATCGCGAAACAGCGGTCCAACCACGGGAATGTAATCATAGACCGTGGTGAAAGTTTGAGCAAAGATCATCAGCAGTAGGAACAAGGCCGCCAGCGCGAACCCGCCACCCAGGGCTCGCAGCGTGGGTCGCCGTGCAATCAGCTCGTCGCTGTAAAGACTCAAATCGACGAGGATCACGGGGAATAGAATGCACAAACAAAATAGAGCTATTGCCGACCAGGCTGGCGCGGGCGGCTCAGGCATAGGATAAGCAGCCGGGTCGGCTGGGAATTGAATTTGATAAGCTAACAACGTCGCCACCAAGGCACTCACAAAGGCGAGGTTCCAAAGGGCTGTTACCTCGCGCGGCAGCCGTGCGATCCAATTCGGAGCGAAACCCGCGATCAAAGCCAACAGCGTCAGCATCAGCAAGATGAGACCCAGGATGCTGCGATAGTCGCCGCCTACCCAGCGCACGATCACGCCCGGGCTGGCAAATGTAAAATACAGCATCGTCAAAGCAGCTACGACTCCCAATGCCAAACTTGCCGTCGTACCGAAGGGAGCGCGTAGAGCTGTGACGCGGGCAGGGCTTGACGGTGATTGGGAGCTGGCACGCCAGTAGAGGCAGCCCGTCATGATCGCCAGCGCAACTTCGATCAGGCGATAAGACGTTTGAAGCGCAGGATCAACACCTGAGTTCCACACCCGCAAGCAGATCGAAAGCGCCAGCCCCAGACTCAAGCCCAGAATCCGCTGAGCCCAATGGGCGTCTTTGGGGCGTTGACTGCGATCGAAGAGCCCCATCGGCAGCAGCAGCATGAAACTGCCCGTACCCAGCCCCGCCAGCAAGACTCGCCCGCGCGCACCGGCCCACATCTCACTCACGGCGGTCAGCAGGATGAGAACGACCAGGATCGCTTGCCCTCTTATTCCCGCTCGGCCAGGCGCAAACAGCAGCAGGATTGGGGTAAATAACAACAGCACGGCCACAATCTCGACGGGGATCGTAGTGCCCAATAATCCCCGTGCGTAGAGGGCTGCCACAAAATCGGAGAGAAGCTGCAAAAAGAACAGGGTCAGGAGGCCGTAGAGAAGAGTGCGGCTTAGCCGCGACTTCCCCAGTTCTTGCCGAAGCGGCGTGGGACCTTGCATGAGTGAACCCTTGTAGCCGATAGGAAGTTGGATTCCTCTCAGCGATGAGTGTAGTCGGGGAAGAGTGGCAAAGCAAGCGCGGGCAGGGTGGCGAAAGGCGGTTTGTTGCTAAGCTTGAAACCCCCGCCGGATGTCTGTATAACCAGGCTCCATGCACTCCAGCGCGTTCGAACTGCTCGACTACGTGGTGATCGCCGTTTACCTGGCGGGCATTACGGCCATCGGCATCTGGACCGGGTTCCGCCGACACGCCTCCAGCGAGCAGTATTTTCTGGCCAGCAAATCGCTGGGCTGGTTCACGGTCGGGGCGGCGGTGTTCGCCTCGAACATCTCCACCATCCACCTGGTGGGCCTGGCCGCCGACGGGGCGCGGATCGGGCTGGTGGTGGGCAACTTCGAGTGGATGGCGTGTTATACGCTCATCCTGCTGGCCTTGGTCTTCGCGCCGTATTACCTCCGCACCCGCATCACCACCCTGCCCGAGTTTCTTGAGAAGCGATTCGGTCCGCCGGCGCGGACTGTCTTGGCGCTCATCAGCATCGCGGCCGCCCTGTTGATTCACATCGGCATCAGCATGTTTACCGCCGCCAAGCTCTTCGAGAGTTTCTTGGGCATTCCCATGCTGACCTCGATCCTGGTGATTTCGCTGCTGACCGTAACCTACACGGCCTTGGGAGGCTTGAAGGCGGTGGTGGTGACCGAAACCATCCAGATCTTCCTATTGTTGGGCAGCGCCGTTCTGGTCACCGGCTTGTCGATTGCCCACCTGCCGTCGCTGGGTATCCATAGCCTGGCGGCCTTCCGGGCCCAGATGCAGTCGGACCAGCTCAACATGGTGCAGTCGATCGTCGGTCCGGACGGGACCCTGCGGGAGTTCTCCTGGCTGGGCGTTCTTCTCGGCTTTCCGATCCTGGGCATCTGGTATTGGTGTACCGACCAGACCCACGTGCAGCGGGTGCTGGGCGCCAAGAACGAGAAACAGGGGCAGAACGGGGCCCTGTTTGCCGGCTTCTTGAAGCTGTTGCCCGTCTTCCTCATGGTCCTTCCGGGCACGGTGGGCTATATCATGTTCCGCAAAGGCGAGTTGCAGTTGGGCGCCGCCGGCGACCCGGACTACAACCTGCTATTGGCCCAGATGATTCAGCGGCTGGTGCCGGCGGGGCTCAAGGGATTGGTGGCGGCGGGCATGGTGGCGGCCTTGATGAGCTGCATGGCGGCGGCCCTGAACAGTTGCGCCACCCTGATCTCGGTGGATATCGTTAAGCGGTTGCGGCCGCGGTTGGCCGACACCCGCGTGGTGACCATCGGCCGGGTGACTACCGGCATCATCATGCTCCTGGCGATGGCCTGGTCGACGCAAGGAGGGCAATTTGGTACGATTTTTCAGGCAATCAACAAGATCCCCATGACGTTCGCGCCCGCGGTGACCACCGTGTTCCTCTTTGGCCTGCTTTGGAAGCGCGGCGACCTGCGGGCGGCGATGGCCACCTTTGGCGTCGGTTGCACGGCGGGCATGGCCTATTTCATCCTCGACTTGCCGAGTGTGGGGCGACTGCTAATGAGTTCGCCGCCGCTTGAATTCCACGGGCTGGTGAGTGACCCGAACCACGGGCTGGGCATCCCGTTCATGCTGGCCGGAGCGATTCTCTGGGGGCTGTGCATCGCCGTTTACGTCGGCATGAGCCTGCTCGGCCCACCGCCACCTCCTAATAAAGTTGACGGCGTCTGCTGGGACCATCCGCTGGCATTCCTCCGTGGCCGGATCAAAGGCTGGAGCGATCCGCGGGTGATCGCCTTGGTGTTGTTCACGGTGGTAACGGGACTCTACGTCCTGAATCGGGTTTATTGTTCGTAGGTAGCCATTTACGGGGACTGTCCCACTTTTCGCGGCAGGACGCCGCGAAAATGGGACTGTCTCCTTCGGTGGCCCGAAAGGAAAGGGAACTGGGCGAATGGCACTGGGCAAGGCGTCACAACTGGCGATTCATGGAGGTCCTAAGGCGTTTGCGGCGATGCATGGGAAACAGAAACCCAAGATCGGCGTCGATGAGTTCATGGCGCTTGCCCAACGGTTTGGATTTCCCGAGACAACGCTGCAACAGATTCGCGGGCTCATCTCGGACGACCAGTTGGGGCGGGGGCCTACGCTGTCGCGATTCGCCACGGCACATCCGTCGCCCGGTGCGGGCGAGGTGTTTGAGCGGGTCGCTCGGGAGATCTTCGGCGTCAGATATGCGATTGGCGTCAGTTCCGGCACCGGCGCGTTGCACAGCGCTTTTGTGGCCGCCGGCGTGGGACCGGGCACGGAGGTCATCGTGCCGGCGATCGGGTTCTTCGCCACGGCCGCCGCCGTGATCGCCGCCCGGGGCGTGCCGGTTTTCTGCGACGTTGCTGAGTCGCTGCACATCGACCCCCGAAAAATCGAGGCCAAGATCACACCCCGGACTGTGGCTATTGCGCCCACCTGCGTGATGGGCGGCGTACCCGATCTTGAGCCGATCCTGGCCGTTGCCCGGCGGCACAACCTTAAGGTGGTCGAGGACTGTGCGCAGTCGCCGGGGGCGAAGTATCACGGCCGGCCCGTCGGTACCTGGGGCGATCTGGGCTGTTTCAGCATCTCGGCTTATAAGATCGTGGGCGGCGGCGAAGGCGGGTTGGTGTTGACCAACGACGAGCGTCTCTTCGAGCGGGCCTACCAGGTGGCCGAGTCGGGCGGGCTATGGCGGCCGAATCGGTTTGCGAGACCCCGCTATGCGGGCGAGCTGTTCTGGGGGACGAACTACCGCATGTCGGACGTGGAGGCGGCGGTCGACGTGGTGCAACTGAGAAAATTGCCCGCCCTGGTGGAAACCTACAACGCTAATCGCCGCACGATCGTGAGCCGGCTGAAGACTTACCGCGAGATCACGCCTCGCAAACTCAACGATCCTCAGGGTGGCGTGGGCTACAATATCCGCTTTTTCCCGCAGACTGTCGAGCTTGGCCGTGAGATTGCCGTTGCCTTGAATGCGGAGGGCATCGGCTGTGGCCAGTTCCTCTGGCCGGCCGAGTGCGGGGTCCGCGGCAAGGATGCGCCGCCCGACTGGCACCTAAGCCGCGACATGGCGCCGCTGGTTGCGCAAGCCGGCGGTGCGGCGGCCTGCCCGTTTTGCTGTTCGACCTACCGCGATCGCGGCGGACATGTGGAGTACCACGCCGGCGACTGTCCGGTGGCCGAGGACCTTTTCGACCGGAACATCATGATCTGGCTCGATCCGTGCTACTCGCAAGAAGACTGCTTGGCGATCGCCGCCGGGATGAACAAGGTGTTTTCGGCGTACTGCACCGAGGCGGCCGACGCCGCGCCATGGTGCTAAGACGCCGCATCAGAATAAGCTGACGATATTTGCTACCCGAAATCCGAAATCCGAAGCTCCAAATCCCAAACAAGCTCAAATCTCCAGTTTTCAAACGACGAAAACGGCGGCTTCCTTTGAGCATTCGTGCTTTGGATTTGTTTGGGATTTGGGATGTAGAGCTTCGGATTTGCGACAGAAGACTTGACCAACCTATTCTGACGCGGGTGCTAAGATGGTGACCTTGAGCGTCTGCCTGGAGACGTTGTTCACCGACCTGTCTGTTGAGGAGCGGATCGCGCGAATCGCCGAAATTGGCTTCCGCAGCGTGGAGTTCTGGCACCCTGAGGGAACCTGGGACGGCCATCGCATCCGCACCGACTGGGCCAAGGATGCGACGGTTCTACGCCGCGCCTGCGAGCGTCATGGGGTGACGCTGAACGACTTTGCCTTGAATGCCTGGGACGGGAGCTTCGGCGGCTCTCCGGTCAAGCCGCAGGATCGGAGAGCCTACCTGGCACAGATTCGCAAGATGGTGGTTTTCGCCCGAGCGGCGGGCTGCGGCAAAGGGATTACGCTCTCGGGCGCGGTCGATCCGGCCCTTTCCAGGAGCGAAATGCGCAAGAACCTGGAAGAGGCACTCGCGGAGGCTGCCCAAATCGCCGCGGAGGCAGATTTCATCCTGCTGTTGGAGCCGCTGAATACGCGGGTCGACCACCCCGGCTATTACCTCGATTCGTCCGCCGAAGCGCTGCAGATCGTACGCACGATCGACAGCCCGAATCTGAAAATCCTCTTCGATATCTACCACATGCAGATCATGGAAGGCAACCTCCTGGCCACCATCGAGAAGAATATTCCGTGGATCGGCCATTTCCATGCGGCCGGTGTTCCCGGCCGGGCCGAACTTTTTGGCTGCGAGTTGAACTACGCGCACATCTTGCAGAAGATTGAGGCGTACGGATACCAAGGAGCCTTCGGGCTGGAATACTTCCCGTGCCTGAGCGACCACCACCGGTCGCTCCGCGAGACGCTGGCGTATCTCTCGTAAAACCCGGTAGTAGTGCCCCTATGGTCGAAATGCTACAATGGCCGCACCTGCTCGGATATCTGACTGCCTTGCCAAGCTTACCTGCCCTCATGGCTCAGAAATCAGGAGAACTACCGTGCCTTCTGAAGCGAACAAGCCCGGTCCCGTGTTCCGCGCCCATTGCTGTCCCTGCGGGGGACATGCGGCCGACGGCATGAACCGTCGTACGTTCTTGGGCGGAGTAGGCGGCGCGGCCGCCCTGGGGGGAATCGCCCTCAGCGGTCTGTCGTGGTCGGCGTTGGCTGCCGAACAGGAGGACGCCGCCGCGGCGCCCGGCCGCCGACCGCTGGTGGTCAAGCCGGTGCTTGCCTATACGCTCCCCACCCGCAGCCCGCAGACGAGTTGGCGTCCGTGGGGCGGCATTCAGACCCGGCAGGACGTCGACGGGGAGCTTGCCCGGATCCGCGGCGAACTGGAACGGCTGCAAGCGGCCGCTGATTTTCCAGTACAGTTCTTGCCGATCGCGTCCGGCCGCAGCGGCCAGGAGTTGGCCGGCGTTAAACAGGAAATCGCCTCGGCCGACGTGACTCTGCTTTATGCGGCCGGCGGCGACGCATTTGAAATGCTCGGCAAGACGGCCAAGGACCTGGTGGTCTTCTGCCGTCATAAGTCGGGTCCCGTCTCGCTCTGGTACGAGATCGTTAGTCCGATCTACCTCCGCCGGCACACTGATAAACTCGCGGTCCAACATATCAACGATCAAGACGTGGTGGTCGACAGTCAGGACGAATTGCTCTGGCGGCTGCGGTCGCTGTGCGGGCTGAAGAACACGCTGGGAAGCCGCATTCTGGCCGTCGGCGGCCCGGGCGGCTGGGCCACCCCGGCCGCTCCGCAGTTGGCCCGCGACCGCTTCAAGCTCGACATCCGAACCGTCACCTACGATGAACTGGGCGAGTTGATCAAGGCCGCCCGCGCCGATCGGCCGGCGGTGGTCCGCGCATCCCGCCGGGCGGAAGATTACTTGAAACTGCCGGGCACCACGCTGGAGACCGACCGCAAGTACGTCGACAACGCCTTCCTGCTCGACCAGATCTTCCGCAACCTGATGAAGCGGGCCGATTGCCGGGCGATGACCATCAACGGCTGCATGACCACCATCATGCCGCTTTCGGAAACCACCGCCTGCTTGCCCTTGAGCACCTTGAACGACGACGGCTACATGGCCTTCTGCGAGTCGGATTTTGTAGTGATTCCGGCGGGCATCCTCATTCGCAACATCTCCAATCGCCCGCATTTCATGAATGATCCGACCTACCCGCACGACGGCCTGATCACCTTGGCCCACTGCACCGGCCCGCGGAAGATGGACGGCCAAAAAGTCGAGCCGGCGCGGATTCTCACCCACTTCGAGTCGGATTACGGGGCGGCCCCGAAGGTGGAAATGCGCAAAGGGCAGGTCGTGACCAACGTTGTCGCCGACTTCAAGGCCCAACGCTGGCTGGGCGTGCTGGGCGAGATCGCCGACGCCCCTTTCCTGCCGATCTGCCGCGACCAGATCGACGTCCGCTTCCAGTGCGACAGCCTGAAGCTGGCCGAGCGCATGCACGGCTTCCACTGGATGACCGTCTACGGCGACTACCGCAAGGAGGTCGGCTATGCCTTGAGGCGGGTGGGAATCCAGTGGGAGAGCCTTGGGTAGGGAAGTAGGTCAGGTACGCCGTACCTGACGCGAGGCGCGCCGCCGCGCCGGAGATGTCAGGCACCGGGTGCCTGACCTACGTTTTGATTTGTAATGGAGACGAACATCATGTCGCTGCGACGCTCTTGGAGGATTGCGTTGACCGTTGGCGTGGCAGTCGTCGTCATCACCAGCGGAACGCTGTTGGCGGCCGGGAAAAGCGCGGCGGGCAAACGTGCCGGCGCGATACAGCAGGAATACGAGGCGGGCTGCTGCGGATTTGCCGTCGAAGTGGACGGGCGCGTCATCACACCGCCCGACAGATCAGCCAAATCCGCGTTTTTTACCGACCGCATCGGAAGCGGGGAAGAGATCCGCCATCGCTGGAACGAAGGGGTCGAAATCGAACGCTGGATCCGCTTATATTGCGACCGGTACGCGATTCTTATCGGCGCTCAGATTCGCAATAAGACGTCCAAGAATGTAACGCTCGGCACGGTGAAAATGCTCAGCGCCCCCAAGAAAGGCGTGTTGTCCTTGGGCGACTTGACGCACGTCCCCGCGGCGGTCAGTTATCCCGGCCCTGCGCCTCTCATCCGTCCGGCGCCGCAGAAGGAAATGCCCAAGGGTTCGGTTCAGCGATACAGTTCCAACGGCGTGCTGGCCTTACGAGATGCCGGGTCGGGCCGGGCGATGATCGTCGGCCTGCTCTCGGCCGCAGTCGGCAATCCCTCGATCCACACCGCCTTTCAGGTCGACAAAGGCGTCACGGAGCTGACCATTGCCAGCAACCTCGGTGGGCGAATTCTCCGGCCCGGGCAGACGATCGTCCTCGACCCGGCCTGGATTTCCTGCGAAGACAATGCCTTTCAGGCCCTAGAGCATTATGGCGATGCGGTGGCGGCGATCGCGCCGAAACCGGTCCGCACCGGAGCCAACGCCCTCTGGTGCAGTTGGTATCCATTGCGTATGACGATTAGCGAGTCGAACGTCTTGGAGCATGCCGAGATCGTGGCTAAGTATTTCAAACCGCTCGGGCTGGACCTCTTGCAGCTCGACCACGGCTGGCAGCGCGGCGACATCTGCGGCGACTGGTTTCCCAACGAGCGCTTCCCGCACGGACTGAAATGGCTGGCGAAACAACTCCGTTCGCGTTACGGGCTGAAGCTGGGGCTGTGGATCGCGCCGAGTCAAGTGGCGCACACCAGTCAACTGTTTCGCCAACATCCCGACTGGATGCGATGTGACGCTCAGGGCAAGCCGATCGCGGAAGGACGCTGGTATTGGAAGCCGAATCCCGAGATGAGCCAACTCGACGCCTCCAAGCCAGCCGCCGAAAAATGGATCGCCGACACCTTTGTCCGGCTGACGGCCGAAGGGGCATGCTACTACAAAATTGACTTCATTGCCGGCGCGCCGTCTCTGCGGAAGGCGATGGCGGCCATTCGACGGGGCGCCGGCCCCAACGCCTGGATTCGCTACTGCCAGACACCGCCGCTGTTGTCGGTCCACCTGGCCAATAGTTCCTATATCGGCGCCGACACGGGCGATGCCGGTCTGCCCAACTGGATCGATTTGATCCGGGAAAATGTCCCCGGCCTGGCGGCAAGCTATTGGATCAACGACCGCCTCTACCATCGCGAGGTGTGCGACATGGGCGTGGGACCGAAGGCCAGCGTGGAAGAAGCCCGGCTGCGCTTGTCGCTGATGACGCTCTCGGGTTGCAGCATTTCGTTCAGTGATGATTTCCGCACCCTCGATCTGCCGCGGATCCGCATGATGCAACAGTGTCTGCCGGCCGGAAATCCCATGGCCCGGCCGCTCGATCTGTTTGCGCGGCAACTGCCCTCGCTCTGGCACATGCACTGCCAGAATGCCGCCGGCCAGTGGGACGTGGTGGGACTGTTCAACTTCGAGAACCAGCCGAAGGAGCGAACGGTGCAGCTTGCTTCGGTCGGGATCGCCGTCAACGAGCCGGTGGTGGCCTTCGAGTTCTGGGAAGAGAGAATGCTCGGCGCTCACCGCGGGCAGATTACGCTCAAGCTCGCCCCGCATACCGCCAGGGTGCTCATCATCCACCGCTTGCCGACGCACCCCGAGGTGGTTGCCACCAACATGCACCTGCTGGGCGGCTATCATGAAATCCGCCGCGAGGTGTGGGACGAGGTGCAGATGCGGCTTTCGGGCCAATACTGCCGAGCAGCCGGCATGGAAGGAAAGGCATTTCTCTACGTCCCCGATGGCTACCGCCTGCTGCCCGGCTCAGCACTGACCAAGGGTTCCGTGCGATTGGCCGAAGCCGACAAGAACCTGTGGGTGCAAGACATTCGCTTCGACAAGCCGCACGTCGATTGGAGGGTTGGGTTCATCCACACGACTGCGGCGCAATCCAAGCAGTAGCACGGAAGACCATGACAAAAGGGGACGCAGCTCTTTGTTCATCCTGCTCTCAAACGGCCACCAATTCCAGCCGCAGCCCGAGCGATTCGGCCACCGCCTTTACGCTAGACAGCTTGGTGTCACGGCCATATTCGATGTCGCGGACCGTGTTTGGGTTTGGAATTCCGGCTCGCTTCGCCACCGCGTACCACGTAAGCCCCTGCGTCTTGCGGGCCAGTCGAATCTGCGCGCCGACGCCTTCGGTCTGCCGCCTAAGCCGCGGCGGATCCCCCGGCGGGCACTCCGCCCTTACCTTCTTCCGCATCTCCTGCAGTCGCTTCCGCTCGGCCGGGCTCAGCGGACCGTGACGGCCGGCACCGTTCTTGCTCATCTTGCTTCGCTCTTACAATGCTGGCACTTCGTGCGCGGTTATCGGGTAAACCGAGCCCGCGTCGATTCCCTCGTACACCACGATGATGAAGTCACGCCCCGGCGTGTCACCAAAGCGGCACGGATGGCCGGTGCTCCTGCGGACGCCCTCCTCCATCGGATTGTGAAGAACCTATTCGACGTCTTCGGTGGTCAACCCGTGCTCGGCAATGTGCTGGACGTTGCCCTCCGGCTGGTCTTTCTCGTCCCAGATGATCTGTACGAACCGAACCCTCGGACGGGACCTTGCTATAATAGCACCGTATTGCGATAATGCAACAGAATGCGATGACGCCAATCGGCCGCGGCGCCGCAGGGGATAGCCCTGCAGCCGCTTCCTGCCACATCTTCAATCTTCACCGGTCGACGCCCCTGTCCCTGTGGTTTTCCAGCTTGCTTGACACCGTAGTATGTAGTATAGACCCGCTCATATGAGTAGATGAACAAGGTGCTGGTGTAACCGGCATCAGCCTGCGGTGTGCATGCTGCGGCTGAATGGCGGCTGCCGTGGCCCTGGACCGAAGGAGTAATTTCATGAAAGCGAACGTAGATAAGGACCTTTGTATCGGCTGCGGCCTCTGTGCCGAGGTCTGCCCTGAAGTGTTTGAAATGGGCGAAGACGACACGGCCCGAACCAAGCTGAACCCAGTTCCCGCGGAAACCGAGGCGAGCTGTCGCGACGCGGCCGAGCAATGTCCTGTGTCGGCAATCACCATCGAAGAGACTTGAACCTTGAAGGAAAGGCGAACAACATGACCATCCAACTAGATGGCGAGATGCCCGTCCGGGATCTGGTGGGGCGATATCCGCAGACCCGGCCGGTGTTCGAGCGGCACGGGATCGACTATTGCTGTGGCGGCGGCAAGCGGCTGGCTGAGGTCGCACGGGAACACGGCCTGACGCTCCCCGCCCTGGTCGATGCCCTGAATGAGGCCCTTGATGCCCCGGCCGGCAAGGCCGAGGCAGCCGAGAAAAACTGGTATACGGCATCACTGACCGCGTTGGTGCAGCACATTGTCGAGGTCCACCACGGCTACCTGAAGACGGTCTTGCCGCGGCTAAGAGCGCTGCTGCCCGTCGTGCTCCAGGCCCACCAGGCGGAGCATGGCGTCGTGCTGCGCCAGGTGCAAGACCTCTTCAACGCCCTGGACTCCGAGTTGAGCAGCCACCTGATGAAAGAAGAGCAGGTCCTCTTTCCATTTATTGTGGCCAGCGAGGCGCATCGTCAGAAGGCGGCGCCCCAGCCCTCGGGTCCCTGCGGCTCGGTGCGCTATCCCATCCGGCAAATGGAGCATGAGCACGACAGCGCCGGGCAGGCATTGGCCAGGCTGAGGGAAGTCACCGGCGGATACGCCTTGCCCGCGGATGCCTGTCCGAGCTTCCGGGCAGCCTACGAGGAGCTGCAACGCCTGGAGGCCGACCTGCATCAGCACATCCACCTGGAGAACAACATCCTCTTCCCACGGGCGATCGCCTTGGAGGGGTAGCTGGGCGGGCAAGGGCGGCTTGTCCCCCCTTGACTTGTGCATACAAATATCGTCATCGTGTGGTTCTTCCCAGCCACCACCAGGCCAGCGTCTTGGTGACGATTCGGACGGCGGCCGGGTCGCAGCCGGGCGGCACCGGCGAGGGGACGAATTCCACTACGTCGGCCGCCAGCAGTTGGCAGCGGGATTCGCTCATCAACACCCGCAGCACGTCCATCAACTGCCGCCAGGAAAGGCCGTTGGGCTGGGGCGTGCCGGTGCTGGGGATGATCGAGGGGTCCAGCCCATCCACGTCGATGGTGAGATACACCTTGCCCGTCAGATTCCGCAACGCGGTAAGCATGTCCGCCCAACGCTCGTGCAATTGATGGGCGTAGAAGGTGGCGACCCGCGGGCTGGAGGTGGTCACCTCGTATTCGGCCTTGGTGAGGCTGCGGATGCCGATCTGCAGCAGCCGGCAGCCGCGCTCCCAAAGACGGCGCATCACCGTCCCGTGCGACCAATACAAACCGTTGAGCTCGTCGGCCATGTCGGGATGGGCGTCGAGTTGCACAATGGTGACATCGGCCGGATCGTCCACCTGCCCCAGCACCAAGCCGTAGGTCACAGAATGTTCCCCGCCGAGGGCCAATATAAACTTGTCGCGGAGCGGCCGAACCTGCTCTTGAATGCGTCCGAGGCAGTCTTGCAGGCTGCCATCGCTACCCACCGGTGGGAGGACGTGCAGCCGCGGCGCGGTGGCGAACTCCACCAGCGTCTCTTCGTCGAAGGTGTCGACCTGCACGCTGGCCTCGATGATCGCCCGCGGGCCGCCGCCAGCTCCCTTGCCGTAGCAGACCGTCTTTTCCACCGGCACCGGTAAGATCAAGACATCGGCCTGCTCCCGTCCCGAGGAAGGGATGCCGAAGAACTGGCTGGGATCGTGGGGCGGCATGATATCACAATATCAGGGCATCGTCAGGGGCCTGTCAAGGGAACCGCGCCTTGGCGATGGAAAAGACCGCTTGCGACGGTGGGAATAATCCGGTAAGTTAAGTTGCACAGGGCGGCAGGGCCGCCAGCCAAGCGGTGCTACCGCACCATTGCAAGAACCCGCTCCCGACCAACCTTCGGTCGGTGCCCGTCGCTTGAGTTCTTGCCAAAGAAACGGGAATTCCGGCAACGGTGGTACAGGATATTCCGGTGTCGGCCGATGCCGGCCGCCTTCATCTTCTCGGGCGTGAGGAGGAACGACGGGTGGACGAACCGCTGGTGCCGAGAGAGGCTTTTTTCACCAAGGGAGTGGGCAAGCACCGCACCCGCTTGCAGAGTTTTGAGCTGGCGCTCCGCGACGCCGGCATTGAAATCTACAATCTGGTCCGGGTGTCGAGCATCTTCCCGCCGCACTGCAAGGTGATTCCCAAATCGCGCGGGCTGACGCGGCTCAAGGCCGGCCAGATCGTTCACGTCGTGTTGGCTGAGGCCTCGACGAACGAGCCGTCGCGGATGGTGGGGGCGGGCATCGGCATGGCCGTGCCCGCGGTCGGCGAACAGTACGGATACATCTCCGAGCACCACGACTTTGGCATCACCGAGCCGCGGATGCGCGACCTGGTGGAAGACATGGCCGCCACCATGCTGGCCACCACGCTGGGCATCGAGTTCGATCCCGAAACGGCCTACGACAAGCGAAAAGAGATCTATCACATGTCGGGCAAGATCATTACCACCCGGGCCTGCGTGCAGACGGCCGAAGGCGACAAGGACGGGCTGTGGACCACGGTGGTGGCCGCGGTGGCGCTGATCTTCTAAATAACCTTTCACGAGCGTGGGAGATGAAAACTCTGCCGCCGCCCTTCGGGAGGCGGCTCCAAGCTGGTGCCAAATTCCCGTTATCACGCAAGTCGATTTAGTTCGCGCGCTACGGGCCGCCGGGCAGCGGACGCACCAGTTGGCCGCCGACGCCTGGGGGACTTGGGATGATCTCCGCGCCGCTGGGCGGGCCGGGAGCCGGGCCGATACTGCCGGGAGCTGTCGTTACGCCGCTGATGGTGGCAGGCCCGCGAGCCCCGCGGCGCAGGCCTTCGGCACGCGACAAGAGTTGCTCAGTGGGCACGAGGCTCTGCGGCCGCAACTGGAAGTTGAGAACCCGCTGGTCGCGGATTTCGCCCGGAACGAAGTTCTCCGAGATGAAATCCAGCGGCACGTACTCGTACCAGGGCGGCGAGATCGGCTGCATTACCGTGAGCGTCTCATACCCGTCCTTGACCAGGCGAATCTTCCGGGTGCCGTAATAGGTGAAGCTGACGGCGATCGGCGTGGTGCCAATCTCGTAGCCGTCCACGTACAACAGGGCCCCGGGCGGATTCGTGCGGACCAGCATGCGCCGCTCGACCGCCCCGCAGCCGCAAACGCAGGACGCCAGCAGCAAGGCCATCCATATTCGCGGGTCGAAAACCATGGCAATGCCGTCTGGCAAGACGAGGAGGTCGGGCCAAAAGCGCAGCAAGCGCGGTGCGGAGTATAGTGATCGACCTACGGGCGAGCTAGGTCAATTTTCAGATATGATACATCTGCTCGCCCTGGGCCTTGACGCGTTCGAGCAGGTCGGCCAGCGTCATCGTGCCCAGCATCTGCCGCTCCACGTCCATCACCTCGTTCCAGGCGTGAATGAGCACCTTCACCATCGGTGAATCGGGCGAGGCGCTCGTGGTGGGACTGCCGTTCTCCGCGGTCCCGTCGACCACCTCCATCACCTGGCCGAGCGAGATCTCAGCCGGGGATTTCAAGAGTTGGTAACCCCCGGCCGCGCCGCGGACGCTACTGACCAACCCAGCCCCTTTCAGTTGCAGCAGAATTTGCACCAGGAATCGCGGCGGCACATCGTGCTGCTCGGCGATCCGCCGGATGCGAACTGGCTCTCCCGACCCGTAGTGCGCCGCCAACTCGAGCATGGCGACGCACGCATATTCAGTCTTGGCAGAAATTTTCACATTGAACCTCGCGCTCAACCTACGGAATTCTACAAAAGTTAGTCAACAATGTCTATTATCAGATCTAGTTACGGTTACCCGGCCGAACACAGCCAGATCTTGCCGCGCCAACGCTGAATTTGGCAACAATTGCCGCAGAAACGACTGCAACCCTTGCAGGCTGTCCGACGTCGGCGGTGGCATGTCTGCCCGCAGGGCGGCGACGGATTGCCAGCGGTAACACCAAGCCAATTAAGGGGTTGCCGAGCCAGAGTCCCATTCGCAATTCGTGGAAACTTTCGGAATCCGGCATTCAGGAACAAGAATTGCTACCCTGCACGGCGGCCGAGGCGACCGACCGTAAACGACCGCCTGCGGCCTGAGCGTACTACGCAGTGCCTAGGAAATAACCGGTATTCAGGGTACAATACGGCATCAGGCCCGTGCGTATGGAAGGTCGCCGCCGTATTTGGCCCGCGAGCGAACCCTTTAGACCAGGGATGCGTACCTAAAATGAACGCTACCGTTCGACCAGTACGAGGCGCGGTCCCGGTTGCTTTGCCGTTGGCAGCTTGGACCGACGAACGACTCTTGTTGGAGTATCAGTCGCGGCGCGACCAGCGGGTGTTCGAGGAGTTGGTCAAACGCTACGAGAATGAGTTGTACGGTTATCTGCGGCACTATTTGGGCAGCGCCGAAATGGCCGAGGACGTGTTCCAGCAAGCATTCTTGCAAGTCCACCTGAAGTGCGACCAGTTTGAGCCGGGACGCAAGGTCCGCCCATGGGTCTACGCAATCGCCACCAACCAGGCGATCGACTATCAGCGCCGCAACCAGCGGCACCGAGTGGGCAGCCTCGACCGTTTGGGTCGGCCCTCGGGCCGGCAGGAGTTGCCGGCCGGCGCCGACTGGATCGGGCATGCCGCGGACGGGCCTGCCGAAGGGGCGGAGTCGGCCGAACGGCGCGAGGTGTTGCGACGAGCGGTTGACGAGTTGCCCGAACAATCGAAACAGATTGTCACCATGGTCTACTTTCAAGGACTGAAGTGCCGCGAGGCGGCCGAAGCGTTGCTGATCCCCGTTGGAACGGTCAAGAGTCGCCTGCACACCGCCATGCAAAGGCTCACCGAGGCACTGGCCCACGCGGCTACCCACTAACTTCCCCTTGGCAGCCGCCCGCCGCGGGCGGCGTTCTGGACGTGCTCATGCGCCCCGCAAACGCCAATCCAGATCTCCCCTCGCAAGACGTGCTCGGCCATTTGCTCGGCGTGTTGGACGACGAGGAACATCAACGGGTGGAAGCCTGCCTCGAGCAAGACCCGGAATACTCGCAGGCGTTGACCTATTGGCGGCAGCGGTTGCCTTCTTTGCGGGCGCTGCGCCCCGAGTACGAGCCTCCCCCGGGATTGGCCGAACGCGCCTGCCGCCGCGTGGCCGCGCAGCGGGCCAGGGCCGCTTGGCGGTGGCGGGGGATGCTGCCCGTGGTGAGCCCTCCCGGTTGGATCTCGCCAGCGCGATGGCTCGACGTTTCGGCGATGACCTTGGTGTTGGTGGCGGCGGCGGCGCTCATCTTTCCCGCTATCGGCAGCAGCCGGCTCCACGCCCACCTGGCGACCTGTCAAGACGGTCTGCGGCAGTTCGCTCTGACCGAGGCCCAGCGAGGTCGGTTGCCCACTGCCGCCCCGGCG
This sequence comes from Planctomycetota bacterium, assembly GCA_021784975.1. Taxonomy (GTDB): domain Bacteria; phylum Planctomycetota; class Planctomycetia; order Pirellulales; family Thermoguttaceae; genus JAJYGU01. The sequence continues at coordinate 7,706 of JAJYGU010000458.1, read as the reverse complement.
GATTGGGCGGCCTACGAAGGCCTCCCGCCCGATGGAAACACCGCCGTTACGGCCTTGCCGGCCAACTTCTTCATCCGTTTGCCCAAAGCGTTGCCGCGCGACACGGAACGAATGGTCCAAGAGGCGCTTGGTGGGCGGCAATCACCTAGCGGTAACTCCGGGCAGGACGCCTTGAGGCCGTCAGGGCTGCGGTGGGGGGCCTGCCCGACCATCACGGCCGAGGATCAATGGCCGGCGGCGCGGCGGGTGGTCTGTCTGTCCGGCCCGATGTTGCCCGATTCGTCCAATGCTGTCGACCCTTGGGCTGGCCATCCGGTCAATGCAGCCACTGCGTCTTGGGTGGCGTTGATCGCGTCACCCGATGCGCTGTCCGCCCTCTCGGCCTGGCTGGACGAGCCGTCGGGGAGCCGGGGTTGGAACGCGTTGTTCGGCGACGGCCACGTCGATTTTCTCGCCCATGCCCTGCCGCCCGAAATCGCCCGGTCGCTCTTGGAGCATGCTTCGGCCCCTCCGGGCAACGCCTTCAGCCCGGATTCTTGGGCGAATCCGTAAGCGTGGGGACGGCAAGTCACGTTTAGTGGGGCTCGCTTCGCTCGACCCAGCCTGCAACTTTGTGGAAAATTCCCCACTGGGACAGACCGCCCACTACTTTGATATCTTTGCGTTCGAACTCCGGCACGGCGGCAAAATTCACCAGGCAATTGTGCGGACTGGTGCGCTTCTGGTTGAGTCGCAACGTCTCCAAGAGCTTCATGAACCAATCCATGCACGGCAGGGGAGAAGTCAACAACAGCCGTCCGCCCGGCTTCAGCAACTCGTAGCAGTCGCGAAAACAGTTGACGTGTTCGACCACCTCGAAGGCGATGATCACGTCGAACGACCCGGCCTCAAGCCCCAACTCGCGCCACCGGCGAATGTCTCCAACGTAGTCGGCCGGCGGCCGCACGTCGATGCCCCAACTGTGTTGCCAGCCGTGCCCGCGAAGATACTCCAGGACCCAACCACTCCCACATCCGACCTCGAGGATTCGAGCGTCCTTGGGGATCGTTTTGAGGAAGTAGTCGATCTTCTTCTTGCGTGCGTAGTCACTCAACAGCGGCATGCGGCGTCTCGCGAATAGTTCTATACCCTGTCAGTATAGTCACCTTTGGTGGGGCTCGATTCGCTCGACCTGCCCTACATCTTGGCGGGCGGCCCCATCTCTACTCGCGTCCGCGGCAAATGCTCGGGAAAACGCCGTTGCAGGAAGTCCAGCAGTCTTTCCCGCACCAGGCAGCGGAGGTCCCAGAGCGACGACGAATCGTCGGCACTCATCAGGGCGCGGAGCTGCACCGTATTCTCTTTGGCATCGGTCACCTGGAGGGCCCAGGCCTTATGGTTCCAGAGCGCGGTCTCGGAGAGAATGTGTTCCAATTCGTGGCGGACCTCCTGGACGGGAATCGTGTAGTCGGCGTAGAGCATTACCGTGCCCAACAGTTCGGTGGTGGTTCGCGTCCAGTTCTGAAACGGCTTGTTGATAAAGTAGGTGACCGGAAGCACCAGCCGCCGTTGGTCCCAAATCCGCACCACCACGTAAGTCAGGTTGATTTCCTCGATCCAGCCCGACTCGCCTTCCACGATCACCAGGTCGTCGAGCCGGATGGGCTGGGCGATGGCGATCTGGATCCCGGCAAGAATGGTACCCAGCGATCGCTGGGCGGCAAAACCGATGATGATGCCGGCCACGCCCGCCGAGGCCAACATGCTGACCCCGAACTGTTTGACTTCATTGAAGGCCATCAATATCACCGCGGCGGCCACGAACCAGACCACCGCGGAGAGCATGCGTTGAAGGATGTGCACTCCGGTGGAGATTCGCCGCGCGTGAAGATTGTCTTTGGCCGTCAGGCCCAAGTGGGCCACTACCAGATCGCCCGCCAGGTACACCGTCCGCACGCAAAACCAGGCGGCCGCCGCCATCAACCAGACGGACACCCATTGCGTCACCTCCACGGGGAAATAGGTGAACTGCAAGGCAACCATCACGCATAGCGCCGGAATCAGCGCCCGCAGGGGCGCATTCCAATAATCCAGGAAGGTTCCCACGCGGCCGAGCGGGGCGGGACCCCTGATTGCCCTAGCGCCCAACAGCCACCTGGCGATGCGGTGCAAGACCGCGGCCAGCGCCAGCGCGACCACAATAATCACGATGGATTCGATCAGTTCCTTGGGCCCAGTCATGGCAAAAGTCTCTTGAGCAAGACGGCGACCGGCTAAGTCGCCTGGGTATCACCGGTAGGCTGGACTGGCTGACCATCGCCGTTGCCCCATTGTATGAGACGGCGCTGCAAGGTGCGGACGGAGATCCCCAGCGAGTCGGCTGTCCGCAAGCGGCTGCCTCCGCAGCGGCGAAGTCTCCGCAACACGATGCCGCGGATGATTTCCTCGAGAGTGCCCTTCTGACATACCGTGCAGCAGGCGTCGGTGCTTTCGTTGGGCGCTAGGGCAATGGCCGGCAGGTCCTTGACGGTCAACCTCGCCGAATCGGCAAACAAGAGCATGCTTTCCAGACAACTGCGGAGCTGTCGCACATTGCCCGGCCAATCATAGTCCTTCAGGAACCGCATCAACTCGGTGTCCGGCGCTGCGGGCGGTTTGCGGTTGGCGACGCATAGCTCATCGAGGAAGTGGCGGGTCAGCGGCGCGATGTCTTCGCGGTGTTCGCGGAGCGGCGGCAAGGCAAGAGACACCACGTTGATGCGATAGTACAGGTCTTCGCGGAATTTTCCCTGCGTCACCATCTCTTCCAAGTTTCGGTTGGTGGCGAAGATCACCCGCGCATCGACTTCTCGGGCCTCGTTGCTGCCGACGGGCGTGACGCGGCGGTCTTCCAAGACTCGCAACAGTTTTGCCTGCGAGGGGAGCTGCACGTCGCCGATCTCGTCGATGAACAGGGTCCCCAGGTGGGCAGCTTCGAATCGCCCCACCCGGTCCTTGTCGGCGCCGGTGAACGCCCCTTGCACGTGGCCGAAAAGCTCGCTCTCGATGAGCGTATCGGGAACGGCTGCCACGTTAATCGCAATGAAGGGTCCGTGTCGGCGGGGGCTGTTCTCGTGGATGGCTCGGGCCGCCAACTCCTTGCCGGTCCCCGACTCCCCCCGCAAGAGCACGGTGGTGTCGGCCTGCGCCGCCCGCTCAATCTGCTCAAACACATGGCGCATGGCCGCGGAGCACCCGATCATCCGGCCAAACACGGTCGGCCACTCCCCACACCGCTTGACCCTTGTCATCGCAGGCTCCCGATAGGCTGTCGAACGCAATCCGCGCCTTCCCGCACGCTGACACGAGGTGCGAGCCTTTGAGCACAACTCTAACGACGTGCCAACCAATTCTAGGGGGCCGCCGCGCCAGAAACCACCGGTGCCCCAGAAGATATAAATAAATCGGACGACTTGTCCACCATTCGCGACATTTTGTCGCGCGCAGAGACACTGTTGGCCGCAGGAGCAGCGGTGCATGCCTACCGTCGTTTCGTGGCTCCGCGGCCGGTGGACGACGGTGCCAATTCGCGAATAGTGCTTGCTACGAAATGAGTTACGTTGGCACGCCCGGGGCCGGTATCAGCCATTCGCGTTACGAAGCAAGAAAACGTTAACGACGGGCGCACGGATTGCAAGTCAAATAGGCAGGTACTAGGAGTGGTTTGGAACAGGAGGGTGCCATGGCATCACAAAAGAAACGATTTGAGATTCAGAAGCTGGAAGATCGAATTGCGCCAGCCCTGGGCATGGTTGGGCTAGGCATTGCCGCGACGGCCAGCGTCAATGCCCAAGCCCAGATTGGACTGTTAGGCTTATCGCCGGTTGGTCTGAGCACGGCGGTGGGCGTCGGGGCCAATTTGGGCAACGCCACCACGATCTTCGGCCTATGATCCTCGGCCTCTGAGAGGCGAACAATTCGACAGCCACGTTGCGGGTATAATTCCTTGCCCCGCGGCGTGGCTGTTTTGTTTTCCGGGTCGTGGGTGCGTGGACGTCAAGAGTCCGTGGCCGGCCGGCTGATCGGCGCGCGGCGGCGAGGGTCTCGACTTCTGGCGAGCGTAAGTTGCGATTTGACGTGCATCCATGGCCGAGCAATTGAAACGGCTGCCGCTTCGTCGATCCGACATCCTGCTGGTGCCGCTCGACGAGGGCCGGCGATGGGTCGTCAAGAACCCGGTGACCAGCGAATACTTCCAACTGGGGGCGGACGAGGCGTTCCTCCTCCAACACTTGGATGGGCAGTATACCGCAGATGAGATTTGCCGGGCCTTTGAGTCGCAACGCGGTTCGCCTCTCTCAGCGGACGACTTACGCGAGTTTCTTGAGTTGGCGGCCAGCCAGGGTCTCCTGGAGATCCCGGCCGAGCCCACGGGGGACCGGCAGACCGGATACGAGTTGGCAGGATCGGGCCCCGCCGGCCCTACCCTATCTCAAATCCTCTATTGGCGGCTCCACTTGATCGACCCCGATCGGCTCCTGAGTTTTTGGGCCGCTCGGGTGCGGTTTCTGTGGACGCCGGCGTTCGCGTTGCTGTCGGCCGCCCTGGTTCTGCTGGCCCTGGGAGTCATTATGGCTAACGTAGGGGAATTCGTCAGACGATTCACCAGCGCCTTGGGATGGCAAATGTTGTTCTGGGCCTGGCTAACGGTCTTCTTCAGCACCGCCGGTCACGAGTTTGCCCACGGCCTGACGTGCAAACATTTCGGCGGGGAAGTGCACGAGATGGGATTTTTGTTGTTGTTTCTCATGCCCGGCCTGTATACCAATGTCTCCGATAGCTGGCTGTTTGCCGAGAAATCCAAGCGGCTGTGGGTGGTGTTTGCCGGCCCTTTCTGCGACCTGGTGATGTGGGCGGCGGCGGTCCTGCTCTGGCGAACCACGCTGGAAGCTACCCTCGTCAGCTATTTGGCCCTCATCCTGTTCTCTGTTACCGGCTTTCGCTCGCTACTGAACTTCAACCCGTTGATAAAACTCGACGGCTATTATTTGCTCAGCGACCTGGTCGAGATTCCCAACTTGTGGCAACGCTCCCGCGAGCGGCTCAACAAATGGGTCCAGCGGTTGCTGTGGGGCGGGCCGCCGCCGGAGAGCGACCCGCGGGGGCGGTTCCTGACCAGCTTCGCCCTGGCGAGCTGGACGTTTTCGGTCCTGCTGCTCGGCCTAATGACCCTTGGCCTGACGGAGCTGCTGCGGCCCTACGCCGGCCCGTGGGGGCTGGTCGGGGGACTTTCTTTGGGCGGTTGGCTGATCGCCGGCCTGTTCCGCGGCTTTTCGGCCGGCCAGTTCCGGGCCATGCTTCGCAGCCGGCGGCGCTGGGCGCTGGCCTGGTGCGCCACCGTGGCCGCGGTGCTGGTAGCCCTGTTCGGCATCCCCATCCGCGACCGGCATGGCGGACCGTTTGTGTTGCACCCTGCCGCGCTGGCCGAGGTCTGCGCCCCCGCCGACGGATTCATTAAAGCCATCTACGCCAACCAGGGCGACTCGGTTACCGCCGGCCAACGGCTGGCCAGCCTGACCATCCCGGATCTGGCCAGCCGCATCGCCCAGCAGCAGGCAGCGGTGCGCGAGGCCGAGGCCGAGCTTAAACTGCTTGAGGCCGGCACACGGCCGGAAAAAATCGCCGAGCAGGAGCACACCGTCGCTCTAGCCAAGCAATGGGAAACGAGCGCCACCAGCCGGCTCGATCGCCAGCGGCAGAGCGTCCACGACGAGCTGGTACGGCTCGACGAACTGATCGCCGAACGGAAGTCGGAGCTTCAGGAGGCCCGGCGGAATCTCGTTCGCGGCAGCGAGCTGCTTCAGCGCAACGCCATTAGCGCCGAGGACTACGACAGCGTTCGGCTGGCTGAACAGGTGGCCGAGGCCCGCTGGCAACAGGCGCTGTCGGAGCGGGCCTCGCGGGCAACCCTGGGGGCCATGGAGACCGAGCGCGATCTGGCCGTGTTTCAAAAGGAATTGGCCGGTGATCAGTTCGACCTCGCTCTGATGAAGCTCGGCCCCCGGCCGGAAAAGCGACGGGCGGCGGAGGCCCGCCTGGCCAAACTCCACGCCGAACTGGACTACCTCCAGCAGCTCCGCCGCCGCTTGGAGGTGCCCTGCCCGATCGCCGGCGTGGTGGTCACGCCCTATCTTCAAGAAAAGATCGGCCGCTACCTCCACCAGGGCGACTCGATCTGCACGGTCGAGGACCGATCGGCGTTTGTGTTGGACATCAGCTTGGACGAGGACAGTGCGGCCACGATCGACTCCGGTCAGCCGGTCGGCATCAAGCTGCGGTCGCTGCCCTACGAGAGCTTCGCAGCCACGGTAACCCGCGTGGCTCCGCGGGCGACCCAGGCCAAGAAAGCGGAGTCACAAAATCAGGTGCACGTTTACTGCCGTTTGGAAGACCCCGGCTCGCCGCTGGAATCGGACCTGACCGGTTACGCCCGCATCTACGGCCCTCGTCGCCCGATCGGCCTGATCGCCCTGGACCGGCTGGTCCGTTTCTTCCGCACCGAGTTCTGGTGGTAGGGCAACTACCCTAGGTGGTCAGCGGTTCCGCAGGTAGTCAGTTTTTGATGGCGTAACCACTTGCTTGGCCCCGTTTGTAAAGCTTCGTCCAACTTGTCTCTAGGGGTAGAAATTGATCTGGCCTGATCGAGGCAATCTGGGTATAGCGTGGCGCGATGGATGCCACGCTTCTCGACCTTCCGACCGAGACGCCGGAAACGCCGGTTTCCTGTGCGGACTGCCCGGCCTTGCGACGGGTGGAGCGGGAATTGGGGGCATTGCGCCGCGAGGTGAGTGAGCTTCGTTGCGAAGTGGGCTATTGGAAGAGCCGACACGCCGATGCCGTCAAACGGATCGAGGGGTTGAAGGAGGAACTTCAGCAAGCTCAGGGTCAGGTTCGCGTACTGCAAGCCAAGCTTTTTGGGCGCAAGTCGGAGAAATCTGGCGTCAGCGACCGCTCCAACGAGTTGTTGGATCCCGCGGAAGCCGCGATTGGCAGGAAGAATCGCGGCGCTCAGCCAGGCCATGCGGGACATCGGCGGCGCGATTATTCCCACCTGCCCGTCACGGAAGAGTTTGTTAGCTTGCCGGAGGAATCGCTGATCTGTCCGATCTGTGGCAAGCCGGCCACGTTGATGTCGGACACGGAAGATTCGGAGGTGTTGGAGATCGACGTGCGGGCCCATCGGCGGCGGTTTCGACGGCGACGCTATCGGGCGGCGTGCCATTGCAACCCTGGGCGACGCACGCTGACGGCCCCGCCTGCGCCAAAACTGATTCCCAAAGGCAACTACGGCGTCTCGATTTGGGTGCTCGTCCTGTTGGACAAGTATGCGTCGTATCGGCCCACGGAGCGGTTGCTCGGACAACTCGAACAGTATGATTTGGACTTGGCGGGCGGCACGCTCAACGATGGGCTGCAAAGGATCGAGCCCATGTTGCAGCCGTTCGTTGATGATCCGCGTATTCCGTTGGACAACAACGCCTCGGAACGACCCGGGCGCGGCCCGGCCGTGGCGCGAAAGAACTTCTACGGCTCGGGTTCCCTGTGGAGTGGCCGGCTGGCGGCAGCCATGTTTTCACTGTTGGCCACCCTGGGGCACTGGAAAATCAACCCGCGATTGTGGCTGACGTGGTACTTGGAGCCCACTTTCCGCACATCTGGCAATGGTTTTCTTCGAATTTCCGTGCCGG